>DATDMD010000149.1:0-35445 GCA_036518975.1 Baekduia sp. | reverse complement strand
CCGGTCAGGCGGCCGAGGATGGCGTCGGCGTCCTCGCGCGAGGTCTTGCCCTTCTCGACCGCGCGGTCGAGCTGCTTCTGGACCTTGCCCAGGCCCTGCTGCAGGGTCGCGTCGTCCACCTCGCGGACGACGACCTCGTAGCCCGCGGTCGCGACGACCTGCGCGATCCCATGACCCATGAGCCCGCACCCGACGATTCCAACCTTCTTGATCTCGGCCATGGCGCGGCACCCTAATGAACCGCTGCGTACAGTGCGGACATGTCGATCGTGGAGACCGAGGACCGCGGCGCCGTCCGCCATGTGGTGCTGAACCGGCCCGAGAAGCGCAACGCCTTCAACGACGAGCTGGTGCTGGGCCTGCGCGACGCGCTGCTCGCCGCCGCCGACGACACGGCGGTCCACTGCGTGGTGCTGCGCGGCGCCGGCCCGATGTTCTCCTCGGGCATGGACGTCGGCTTCCTCGGCGCGCTCAGCGGCGAGCCGGAGCGCCTGCGCGCGTCGCGGCGGCCGATCATCGAGACCTGGAACCTCCTGGAGGAGATGCCCAAGCCGACGATCGCCCAGGTCCACGGCGCGTGCATCGGCGGCGCGATGGAGCTGGCGCTGGCCGCCGACCTGCGCGTCATGGCGGCCGACGCGGTCATCGGCCTGGTCGAGACGCGCGTCGGGCTGATCCCGGACGTCGGCGGCTCGTCGCGGCTGCCGAGCGTCGTCGGCCTCGGCCGCGCCAAGGAGATGATCATGGCCTCCAAGCTGATCGACGGCGTCGAGGCCGAGCGCATCGGGCTGGTCAACCGCGTCGCGCCCGCCGACGAGCTCGACGCGGCGACCGACCAGCTGGTCGGCGAGCTGCTGGCCTGCGCGCCGCGCGCGGTCGCCTACGCGAAGCGCATCCTCGACACGGTCGCCAAGCCGAACCTGAGCGCGACGCTGGAGCTCGAGGTCGCCGCCCAGGAGCTGTGCGCGCGGTCCGAGGACTTCGGCGAGGGCACCCGCGCCTTCGCCGAGAAGCGCCAGCCGGAGTTCAGCGGACGCTAGCTAGAAGTTCCTGACGCCGGCGGCGGGCACGACCCGGCGCTCGTGGGTCCCGACGCCGATCGTCGAGTCGCCTGCGGCCACCTCGACGTGGAAGCGCAGCCTGCGCTCCTCGACGACCTCCCGCAAAACGGCGCGCGCCACGCAGTGCGCGCCCTCCGGCGCGGCGGCGACGTGCTTGACGCAGACCTCGAAGCCGACGGTCGTCGTCCCGGGCGGGATGTGGGACATCGCGAGCGTCGTCGCGGCGTACTCCATCATCGCGATCATGCCCGCCGTGGAGAGCACGCGACGGGGCAGCGAGCCCCGCACGTCGGTGAGCAGGAGACCCTCGGCGACGAAGTCGTGCTCGTGGATCTCGGTGGTGGGCACCGGCGGCACGTTATCGTCACGCGCCGCATGGACTTCGACTCCCGTTCCCCGGTGGTCGTCCTGGCCGGCGGCACCGGTGGCGCGAAGCTCGCGCGCGGCCTGGCCGACCTGGCCGGCGACGATCTCGTCGTGATCGCCAACACCGGCGACGACATCGAGCTGTACGGCGCCTACGTGGCGCCCGACCCCGATCTCGTCACGTTCTGGCTGGCCGATCGCATCGACGAGCGCGGCTGGGGCCTGGCCGGCGACACGTTCCACGTCATGGACGGCCTGCGCGAGCTGGGCGTCGACGTGTGGTTCAACCTCGGCGACCGCGACCTCGCCTACGGCGTGCGGCGCGCGCAGCTGCTGGCCGAGGGCCACCGGCTGACCGAGGCGATCGGCGAGCTCGTCGCCGCCCTCGGCGTCGGCGCCCACGTGCTGCCGATGGCCGACGCGCCGGTCCGCACGGCCGTGCGGTCGGGCGACCGCTGGGTCCCGTTCCAGGAGTTCATGGTGCGCGAGCGCGCGGCGCTGCCGATCGACGACGTGCGCTACGACGGCGCGGCCGACGCGAGCGTCCCGCCGGAGGTCGCGAGCGCCCTGCGCAACGCTCGGGCCATCGTCGTGGGACCCTCCAACCCCGTGATCTCGATCGGCCCGATCCTGGCGGTCCCCGGCATGGCCGCCGCGCTGCGCGACGCGCCGGCGCCCGTCGTCGGCGTCTCGCCCATCGTCGGCGGCCAGGTCGTCAAGGGGCCGACCGAGCCGTTCCTGGCGTGGACGGGCGTCCCGCTGGACGCCGCTGGCATCGCGAGCTTCTACGGCGACCTGCTCGACGGGCTCGTCAGCGACGAGGCGGTGGACGCCGACGCGCTGGCGATCCCGACGCTGCGGATCGACACGCTGATGGGCGACGCGGACGCGCGCCGGCGCGTGGCCGGCGACGTGCTGGCCTTCGCGGAGGGCCTGCGCTGATGCCGCCGGTCCGCCGCCGCGGCCACACGATCGCGATCCTGCCCGTCAAGCGCTTCGGCGCCGCCAAGCAGCGTCTGGACAACGACCTGTCCGACGGCACCCGCCGCGCGCTGGCCGAGGCGATGGTCACCGACGTGCTGATCGCGCTGCGTCGTTCGCGGCAGGTCGACGAGGTGCTCGTCGTCTCCGGCGAGAGCACCGCGGTGGCGCTGGCCGCCGGCTACGACGCGGCCGCGGTCGTCGACGACCCCGAGGACTCGGGCCACAGCGCGGCGGCCGTGCGCGGCATCGAGGCGGCGATCGAGCGCGGCGCGACGCGCGTCCTGCTCGTCCCCGGCGACTGTCCGGCGCTCGACCCGCTCGAGGTCGACCAGCTCCTGGCCGGCGCGGAGGTCGAGGCCGGCGCCGGGCCCGACGTCGTGGTCGTGCCCGACCGCCACGGCACCGGGACCAACGCCCTGGTCCTCACGCCGCCCGACGCGATCAGGCCGGCCTTCGGGCCGGGCTCGCGCGAGCGCCACGAGCGGCTGGCGCGCGAGGCCGGCGCGACGGTCGCGGCGATCGACGTCCCGACGCTCGGCCTGGACGTCGACACCGTCGAGGACCTCGCGGCGCTGCGCACGGCGCTGGAGGACGTGCGCGGCGGCGCGTCGCACACGCGCGGGCTGCTGGCGCGGTTCAGCCGCGTGGGCGGCGGCGCGGGGTGAGCGTGGGCGTCGCGGCCCGGGCGCTGCCGGGGCTCCCGGAGGTCCGGCCGGGCGACGACCTCGCGGCGCTGATCGCCGCGGCGCGCGGTGACGAGGGGTTCGCGGCGGGCGACGTGCTGGTGGTCGCCCACAAGATCGTGTCGAAGGCCGAGGGCCGCGTGGTCGCGCTGCGCGACGTCGTGCCGTCCGAGCGCGCGATCGAGCTGGCCGCGCGGCTGGGCAAGGACCCGCGCCACGTCGAGGTCGTCCTGAGCGAGTCGGCCGAGGTCGTGCGCGCCGAGCGCGGCGTCCTGATCTCCCGCACGCACCACGGGTTCGTCTGCGCCAACGCGGGCGTCGACGCGTCCAACGCGGCGGAGCCCGACGAGCTGATCACGCTGCCGCGCGACCCCGACGCGAGCGCCCGCGGGCTGCGCGCGGAGCTGGGACGGCTGGGCGCCGGCTCCCCCGCCGTCGTGATCGGCGACTCGTTCGGACGCGCCTGGCGCCACGGCCAGTGAGTCGTCGCGGTCGGCATCGCCGGCCTCGCGCCGCTGGAGGACTGGCGCGGGCGGACCGACGCGCACGGGCGCGAGCTGAGGGCGACGTGGATCGCGGTCGCCGACCAGGTCGCGGCCGCCGCCGACCTGGCGCGCGGCGGCAAGGACGCGGGCGAGCCCGCGGTGGTCGTGACCGGCCTGGAGCGCCACGTGCTGCCGGCCGGCGACGACGGCCCGGGCGCGGCCGCGCTGGTCCGTGGTCGCGAAGAAGACCTCTTCGGTTAAGTCGCCTTTGCGCTGTACCGGCTCCCGTGAAAGGGTGGCCCGATGCTGCGCCTCATCGCCGCCGAGCTGCGCCATCGCCGCGGCCGCGCGCTGGCGCTGCTGGCCGGGATCGCGGTGGCGACCGCGTCGTTCACGGTCCTGACCGGAGCGTCGGAGTCGTCGCGGCTGGAGGTCCGGGGCGACGTGGCGCACCACTTCCGGACCGCGTACGACGTGCTCGTGCGGCCGCGCGGGTCGATGTCGACGCTGGAGCGCAGCGAGGGCCTGGTCCAGCAGAACTTCCTGGCCGGCTCGTTCGGCGGCATCACGATGGACCAGCTGAAGACCGTGCGCCACGCGCCGGGGGTCGAGGTCGCCGCGCCGCTGGCGATCTACGGCTGGGTGATGCCCACGGCGACGATCCGCCTGCCGGTGGCCGACCGGCTCGACGCTGGGAAGCGCTCGCTGTTCCGGGTCAGCACGCGGTGGACGGCCGACGGCGGAACGGTCCGGGTGCGGGACGCCGACTCCTACATCTACGTGACGCGCAACCCGATCCAGGCCGCGCTGCCGGGCCCGGTCGGCGCGCGGACCCGGACGCGCGCCGCGGAGCGCTTCTCGGCGGCCAGCTACGGGTCGATCTGCCCGACGCGCAGCTCCGCGGCGAACGCCTTCTCCCCCGCGGCGCGCCGGTGGATGTGGTGCTGGTCGACCGACGGCACGCTCGGCGCCGGCGACTACCCGCCCGAGCACCACGAGCCCAGCGACGTCGGCGCGCAGATCCAGTACCCGTTCCCCTTGCTCGTCGCGGGGATCGACCCGCAGGCCGAGGCCGCGCTGTCGGGCACCGACCGCGCGGTCGTCTCGGGCCGCTGGTTCCGCGGCGACGAGCCGGCCCAGGTGCTGGGCAAGACCGCCACCAAGTCCTGGGTCGTCCCGCTGCTGGCGGCCTCCAGCACGCCGACGAGCCTGCGCGCCGACTACGTCGTCGAGCACCTGCCGACGGCCGCGGCCGACGCGCTGGCCCACGCCAAGGGCGACCGGCCGCGCGCCGACCGCGTCCTCGCGGGCGCCGCCGGCACGCCGGTCCTGCGCCGCACGGTCACGGCCAACGACGCCTACACGTCGCTCCTGCGCCAGATGCGCACGACGAGCTTCGTCAGCGCGCTGTGGACGAACGGCCCGCCGCGCTACACGACCGTCGGCCCCGCCCACGTGCGCGCGGAGGAGGTGAAGACCGACCGGTTCGCCTGGGGCGCGCAGTCCAGCCTCGACGGGACCGGGACGGGCTTCATCCAGGCGCCGATCCTCGGCCACGACACCGGGTTCCGCGCGTTCTCCGAGCACATCCAGACCTCGGTGAACCCGCCGCCGTTCTTCACCTACACCAAGGTCGTCGGGACCTTCGACCCCAACAGGCTCGCGGGCGCGCTGAACCCCGACGTCGCGCCGCTCAACCCGTTCCACCCGCCGACCGCGGGCGCCGCGGACCCCGACGCGGCGCCGTGGCTGCACGGCAGGCCGCTGACGCCGGACGCCAACCCCGCCGGCTACCTCGCCGCGCCGCCGGCGCTGCTCACCACGATGAAGGCCGGCGCCGCGTTCACCCAACCGCAGCTCTTCGGGCGCGAGACGGCCGACCAGGCGGCCGCGCCGATCACCGCGATCCGGGTGCGGGTCGCCGGCGTCACGGGCCCGGACAAGGCGTCGCGCGAGCGCATCCGCCTGGCGGCCGAGGCGATCGCGCGCCGGACCGGGCTGCAGGTGGACGTCACCGCGGGCTCGTCGCCGACGCCGGTCGACGTCGACCTGCCGGCGTCCCGGCTCGGGCGGCCGGCGGTCACCCTGCGCGAGGGCTGGATCAAGAAGGGCGTCGCCACGGCGATCCTCAACGCGGTCGACCGCAAGTCCTTGGTCCTGTTCTTCCTGGTGTTGGTCGTCTGCGCGCTGTTCTGCGTCAACGCGACGGGCGCGGCGGTGCGGTCGCGGTCGACCGAGCTGGGCGTGCTCGCGTGCGTCGGGTGGCCGCGCCGGCAGCTGTTCCTGTACCTGCTCACCGAAGTTGGGGTGGTCGGTCTGGCGGCCGGCGTGATCGGCCTGGTGGTCGCGCTGCCGGCGGGCGCCGCGCTCGGGCTCCCGGTCGGCGGCCTGCGCGCCGCGCTGGCGGTCCCGTGCGCGACCGCGCTGGCGCTGCTGGCCGGCGCGCTGCCGGCGGCGCGGGCGGCCCGCAGCGATCCGCTGGAGGCGGTGCGCCCGAAGGTGCGCGCGTCAGGCTCGGCCCGCGCGGTGCGGACCGTCCGCGGGCTGGCGCTGCGCAACCTCGTCCGCGTGCCGGGCCGGTCGGCGCTCGGCGTGGTCTCGCTCGGCGTCGGCGTGTTCGCGCTGACGGCGCTGCTGGCGGTGACCGCGGCGTTCCGCGGCGCGGTCGTCGGCACGGTGCTCGGCGACGCGGTGGCGGTGCAGGTCCGGACGGCCGACTACGTCGCGGTCGGCGCGGCGCTCGTGCTGGGCGGGCTCGCCGTGGCCGATGTGCTGTACCTCAACCTGCGCGACCGCAGCGCCGAGATCGCGACCCTGCGGGCGACCGGCTGGCGGGAGCGGCAGCTCACGCGGCTGGTCGCGCTGGAGGGCGCCGGCCTGGGCCTGGTCGGCGGCGTCGGCGGCGCCGTGCTCGGCCTCGGGGCCGCGACCTGGTTCACCGGCGAGCTGACCTCCACGATGCCGGTCGTCGCCGGCGCGGCGGCGCTGCTGGCCGTCGCGATCGCCGTCGCCGCCTCCATCCCCCCGGTCGCCGCGCTGCACCGGATGCCCACCGCTACGTTGCTGGCCGAGGAATGAACGAGACCACTGGATCCGCCGTCCGCGTCGAGGACGTCGTCAAGCGCTACGTGTTGGACGACAGCGTCGAGCTCGTCGCCGCCGACGGCGTCTCGCTGACCGTCGCGCCGGGCGCCCTGGTGGCGCTGACCGGCCCGTCGGGCTCGGGCAAGTCCACGCTGCTGCACCTTGTTGGTGGGGTCGATCGCGCGGACGCCGGCACGATCGTCGTCGACGACCGCGAGGTGACCGCGCTCAAGGGCGACGACCTGGCCGCCCACCGCCGCCGCGTCGGCTTCGTCTTCCAGCGCTTCAACCTGCTCGGCGCGCTGACGGCCCGGGACAACGTCCTGGCGCCGGTGGTGCCGTTCAAGGTGGACTTCGACAAGGCGGCGCGCGCCGACGAGCTGCTCGACGCCGTCGGCCTCGGCGGCCGCGAGCGCTCGCTGCCGTCGCGGATGTCCGGCGGCCAGCAGCAGCGCGTCGCGATCGCCCGCGCGCTCGTCTGGAGCCCCGGCCTGCTCCTCGCCGACGAGCCGACCGGCAACCTCGACACCCGCACCGGCGCGGCGATCCTCGACCTGCTGCTGTCCCTGCGCGCGGCCCGCGGCATGACGATCCTGATCGCGACCCACGACCCCGTCGTCGCCTCCCGCTGCGACCGCCTCGTGCGGCTGCAGGACGGCCGCATCACCGACGACGTGGACCTGCGCGCCGGTGACATCGACGTCGCCGGGCTGCTGGCCGGTCGCCCGGACTAGCCGCTAGCCGAGCGAGTCGACCTTGAACTCGCGCCTGCCCGAGGGCGTCGACACCGCCACGGTGTCGCCCGGCGCGGACCCGATCAGCGCCTTGGCCACCGGCGACTCCGCCGAGAGCTTGCCGGTCTTCACGTCGGCCTCCGTCGGGCCCACGATGGTGTAGGTCGCCTGGCGGCCGGAGGAGACGTCGACGACGCTCACCGTGGCGCCGAAGGTCACGACGGTCGCGTCGGCGTCGGACTCGACGACGGTCGCGTTGCGCAGGCGCTCGGTCAGGCGGAGGATCTTCGTCTCGAGGTGCGCCTGGTCCTCCTTGGCGGCGTGGTACTCGGCGTTCTCGGAGAGATCGCCGAGCTCGCGCGCGACGAGGATCCGCTGCGCGATCGCGCGGCGGCCCTCCCCTTCGAGCTCCTCGAGCTCCGCTTTGAGCTGTGCCAATCCCTCGCGGGTGATCGCTTCGGCCATCCCACAAACCTATCGCGGAGCAGCCTTATGCGACCGTCAGGACCACGGCGGCGACGGCCGCGAAGAGCAGCACGATCGCCAGCAGGCCGCCGGCCAGCGTCTGGAGCAGCCGGTCCTCATCACTCAGCGCCAGCCCGGCCAGCCGCGACTGCGACCACCGGTACAGGCCGATCGTCGCGACCGCGTCCAGGACCAGCACCAGCCACGGCGCCAGGGCGCCGGCGAGCGTCACGGTCCCCAACAGCACCAGGATGGCCAGCAGGACCGCGCCGGCCACGTACGCGCCGAGCGACTTGCGCAGCGTGTGGGCGGGGACGGCGGGCGCCGCGGGCCGTGCCGGCGCCGTCGCCACCCCACCCGCGCGCGCCCGGCGCCGGGACCGGCCCATGGGCCTACGCCGCCGCCTCGGCGCCCAGCGGGTGCTCGCGCAGGATGTCGTACAACGTGCTGCGCTCGGCGGCCGGCCGCCCCGCGGCGTGCGCGGCCGCGATCAGCTCCGGCGGGTCGAGCTTGACCCCGTGGTAGGAGCCCGCCAGGCGGCTGATCGACTCCTCCATCAACGTCCCGCCGAGGTCGTTGACGCCCCAGCGCAGCGCCTCGGTCGCCGCCTCGATCCCCATCTTGACCCACGACGCCTGGACGTTGCGGATGCTCCGCCCCAGCGCCAGCCGGAAGACCGCGGTGTGCTTGAGGTTCTCCTCGCGCGTGATCTCCTCGACCCCGTGCGTGCGGCCCAGCAGCGTCATGAACGGGATGAACGACAGCGGCACGAACTCGGTGATCCCGCCCGTGCGCTCCTGCAGCTCCCGCACGACGCGCATGTGCTCGGCCAGCTCCCACGGCTCCTCGATGTGGCCGAACATGACCGTCGAGGTCGACCGCAGGCCCGCGCGGTGCGAGGCCTCGATGATCTCCACCCAGCGCGCGACCGGCAGCTTGTTGGGGCTGATGCGCTCGCGCACGCCGTCGTGCAGGACCTCGGCCGCGGTGCCCGGCGTCGAGCCCAGCCCCGCGTCGCGCAGCCGCGCGAAGACCACGCTCGGCGGCTGCCCGCTGATGTCGCACATGTGCGCGATCTCCATCGGCGAGTAGGCGTGCAGGTGCATCGCGGGCGCCTCGTCCTTGGCCACCCGCAACCAGTGCAGGTAGTCGTCCAATGACCAGTCCGGATGGATGCCCGACTGCATGCACAACTCGGTCGCGCCGTAGTCGATGGCCTGCCGGACGCGGGCGCGGAACTCCTCCTCGGAGTGCTGGTAGGCGTCCGGCGAGCGCTTGCCCTGGCCGAACCCGCAGAACGCGCAGCCGACCACGCAGACGTTCGAGACGTTGATGTTGCGGTTGACGACGAACGTCACCACGTCGCCCGCCAGCTCGCTGCGCAGCTCGTCGGCCGCGGCCCGCATCTCCTCGATCGCGCCCGCGTCGGTGGACGCGAACATCGCCGTCAGCTCCTCGGTCGACAGCGCCTCGCCGTCCCGCGCCCGCGCGACCGCCGGCCCCACGAGGTCGGCGTTGATCGCGAACGGCGCGTCGGTCCGCCCGGACCCGCGCCTCGGGATGAAGGACCAGTACTTGGTCTTGACGACGTCGAGCACGTGCTGCTCGACCCACTCCGGATCCAGGTACTTGCCGTAGACGCACAGGCGCTCGGTCAGCGCGACGCCGTCGTCCGCCAGGCGCTTGCGCACCTGGTGCGGCGACGGGAACGGGTGCTCGGGCGAGATGTGGTCGCCGTTGGAGCTGAGACCGCCCAGGTCGGTGGCGCCCGCGGCGACCAGCTCGGGCCAGTGCTCGCTCAGGTTCGGCGGGACCTGGATCCCGACGTCGGGCAGCAGCTCGCGCGCGGCGCCGATGACGTCGATCAGGTCCTGCAGCGACACCGGCGAGGCCCAGTCGGGGACGCCTGCGATCGGCACGTCCCGGAGCCCGGTGCGCCAGAACCGCTCCGCGGCCTCCGTCGCGATGTCCGCCGGCTCCTCGCCGTAGTACTTCCGGTGCGGCACGAAGTTCTGGAGGATCACCTCCTGCAGGTGGCCGTGCTCGGCGTGGATCTCGGCCAGCGCGCGGAGCGCGTCGACGCGGTCCTCCGGCGTCTCGCCGATCCCCATCAGGATCCCGGACGTGAACGGGATCTTCAGCTCGCCAGCCCAGCGGATCGTCTGGAGGCGCAGCGCCGGGTCCTTGGTCGGCGACCCCTGATGGGCCACGAGGTCGGTCCGGGTCGACTCGACCATCAGCCCCTGCGACGCCGTCACCTCCCGCAGCCGGGCCAGCTCCTCGCGCGTCACCGCGCCGAGGTTGGTGTGCGGCAGCAGCCCGCGGTCGAGCGCCTGCTCGCAGCACCAGACGACGTAGGCGACGAAGTCGGCGAACCCCAGCTCGTCGAGCCTGGCGCGGACGCCGGGATGGTGGCCGGGGTCGTCCCCGGTCAGAACCAACAGCTCCTTAACAGACGAGCGGCGGGCCGCTCCGTCGAGCAACGCGACGACCTCATCGGGCGTGTGCAGATGGGTCTGATGCGTCTGGAAAGCGCAGTACTTGCAGTGCGAGACGCAGGTCCGGGACAGCGACAGGGTCACGTTGCGCGAGAAGGTCACACGGCGGCGCACCTGCCTGATCCTACGACGCTCCCGGCAGTACCCTGCGCCGCCGATGTTCCGACGCGCCCTCGCAGGCCTCCTCGTCGCCCTCGCCGCCGTCTCCGCGACGGGCTGCGCGGGGACCGACAGCAGCGACAGCCGCCCCGACCAGGACGCCCGGCTGATGCTCGACTTCACGCCCAACGCGATCCACGCCGGCATCTACCTGGCGATGCAGCGCGGCTACGACGAGGCCGAGGGCGTCAACCTCCAGCTCGAGACGCCCGGGCAGTCGACCGATGGCATCAAGGCGCTCCTGACGGGCCAGACCGACCTCGCGCTGGTCGACATCCACGACCTGGCGCTCGCCGACGAGAAGGGCAAGGGCCTGGTCGGCGTCATGGCGCTGGTCCAGACGCCGCTGGCGGCGGTCCTGACGGCCAACGGCGACGTCAAGCGCCCGCGCGACCTCGAAGGCCGCAAGGTCGGCGTCACCGGCCTCCCGTCCGACGACGCGGTCCTCGACTCGCTCGTCAAGGGCGACGGCGGCGACCCGGCGCGCGTGCACAAGGTCACGATCGGCTTCAACGCCGTGCAGGCGCTCCTGTCGCACAAGGTCGCGGGCGCGACCGCGTTCTGGAACGCCGAGGGCGTCGCCCTGCGCCGCAAGCGCCCGAGCGCGCGCGAGTTCAAGGTGGACGACTACGGCGCGCCGTCCTACCCGGAGGTCGTCCTGGCGACGACGCGGGAGACGCTGGACACCAACGCCCCGGTCGTCCGCGCGACGGTCCGGGCGCTGCGCCGCGGCTACGAGGCGACGATGGACGACCCGGAATCCGCGGTGTCGGCGCTGACCGACGCGCAGCCGACGCTGGACCGCGACCTGACGGCGCAGGAGCTCGACGCCGTCAGCCCGTCGTTCCGCGCCGGTGCCGACTTCTTCGGCGAGCTCAAGCCCGACGTGCTCGCGCGGTGGGCGACGTGGGAGCAGCGGTTCGGCATCGTCAAGCGCAAGCCCGACGTCGCGACGATGTTCGACACCTCGGTCGCGCGCTCGGGCCTGGATCAGGACCCGGACGCGTAGGCGCGTCGGCGCGTCGGCGCGGCGAGCGCGTCCGCTCCGCGCCCTTATTGGGCGCGGATGCGGCGGAACTCCTGGCGGACCGACTCCGGCCGGCCCCACATCTGGACGACCTCGACCCGGCCCGAGCGCACCTCGCGCACCTGCAGCTCGCCGTCCAGGCCGTCGTCGTCGAGCAGCTTCAGCGCGCCGTGCACGGCCGGGGCCGCCGACGCGTGGCCGAAGCGGTGGGCGACGAGGATGCGCCAGTGCCAGTCGTTCTTCGAGTACGGCTGCGCGTTGACGGTGCTCAGGTAGACCGCCGCCTCGACATAGCGGGACTCGTCGTGGATGCGGACGTCGATCTCGAGATCGGTCCAGTCGTCCGGAAGCGATTCGACGATCTCGTGGAAGGTGTCGGCGAGGGCCATCGCTCTGGATCGTATCGGCCGCGGGAGCGGGCTCTACGTCAGCCCGAAGGTGTCCGCGAGCAGGAACAGGTTGAGCGAGATGATGATGAGCGCGACCAGCGAGGCGACGGCGGTCGTCAGCGGCCGGTTGACCATGGCCCCCATGATGTCCCGGCGTCGCGTGAGCAGGACCAGCGGCACGAGCGCGAACGGGATGCCGAAGCTCAGGACGACCTGGGAGAGGACCAGCGCCTTGGTCGGGTCCACGCCGATGGCCAGGACGATCAGCGCCGGCGTCATCGTGACCGCGCGGCGCAGGACCAGCGGGATCGTGCGGGCGATGAAGCCCTGCATCACCACCTGGCCCGCGAACGTGCCGACGCTGCTGCTCGCGAACCCCGACGCCAGCAGCGCCAGCGCGAACGCGACGGCGGCGGTCGGCCCCACCATGTCCTTGAACCCGGCGTGCGCCTTCTCGATGGTGTCGACCTCGCCGACGCCCGACTTGTAGAACAACGACGCGGCGATGACCAACATGGACATGTTGATGAGGCCGGCGAGGCCCATCGCCATCGTGATGTCGATGCGGTTGAAGCGCAGCAGCACGCGCCGCTCGGCGTCGTCGCGCGCGTCGACCCGGTTCTGGGTGAGCGCCGAGTGCAGGTAGATGACGTGCGGCATGACGGTCGCGCCGAGGATGCCGGTGGCCAGCAGGATCGAGTCGCTGCCGTCGAAGTGCGGGACGAAGCCCTTGGCCGCCTCGCCGGCGTTGAAGCCGATCTTCAGCGTGTCGTACAGGAAGCCGAGCAGGATGACGGCCAGGAAGCCGATGATCGCCATCTCGAAGCGTCGGTAGCCGCGCGCCTGGAGGCCGAGGATCCCGAACGCGGCGATCGCCGTGATGAGGCCGGCGGGCAGGAGCGGGATGTTGAAGAGGAGGTTCAGCGCGATCGCCGCGCCGACGAACTCGGCGAGGTCGGTGGCCATCGCGATGAGCTCGGCCTGGATCCAGAGCCCGTAGGTGACGGGCCGCGGGAAGTGCTCGCGGGCCAGCTCCGGCAGGTTGTGGCCGGTGGCGATGCCGATCTTCGCCGAGAGGTTCTGGATCAGCATGGCCATCAGGTTGGCCCCGAGCAGGACCCAGAGGAGCAGGTACCCGTACTTGCTGCCGCCGGCGATGTTGGTGGCGAAGTTGCCGGGGTCGACGTAGGCGATGCAGGCGACGAAGGCCGGGCCGAGGAGCGCGAGGCGCGCGCGGGCGCCGCCGGGCGTGCGCAGGTGGCGGGAGGCGTGCTCGCGTTCGCGGTCGCGGGCGTCGGGCTGGAGCACGCCGGGGGGTGCGGGGAGGACGGCGGCGTCGCCGGCAGGGCCGTTGCCCTGGGGTGGCGGGTTCATGACGTCACCTCCACGCGCATCGCGGCGGCGAGGCGGCCGCCGAGCGGGTGGATGTCCGAGCTGCTGTCGAAGCAGGCGAAGATCGGGCCGCCGAACGGCTGCTTGTCGATGACCGTGAACCGCGCGCCCGGCGCGATCCCGCGCGCCGACAGGTAGCGCAGCATCTCCGGGTCGGAGTCGGACACGCGCACCAGGCGGCCGGAGTCGCCGGTCCGGAGCTCGTCCATCGCCACGGTGTCGGCCTCGACGATCTCGAGGTCCCTGGTCGGGATCGGGTCGCCGTGCGGGTCGATCGTCGGATGGCCGAGCTTGGCGGCGATCAGCTCCTCGAGCTCCTCCGAGAGGACGTGCTCCAGGACCTCGGCCTCGTCGTGGACGCGATCCCACGGCACGCCCAGCTCCTCGGCCAGGTAGCGCTCGAGCAGGCGGTGGTGGCGCAGGACCTCCAGCGCGACCTTCGCGCCGCGCTCGGTCAGCGCGACCCCGCGGTACGGGACGTGCTGGACGAGCCCGAGGCCGTTGAGCTTCTTGACCATGGACGACGCCGACGCGGCCGACACGCCGAGGCGCTCGGCGATCGCGTTGGTGGAGACGGCGCCGCCTTCATGGCGCTGCTCGAGCGAGTAGATCGCCTTGGCGTAGTCCTGGACGGCGGACGAGACTTCGAGAGGCACTGGGTTGGAGTTTAGCCTAGACTGAAAATGTCTTCAAACGGGCCCGGGATCGGGGCTCGTATGCTCGGTTGCGATGGCCACCGTCGATGCTCTTGGGAACGCGTACGAGGCCTGCCTGTCGGGCGCCGGGCTGGTCGACCGCTCCGCGGCCGGGAAGCTGCTGCTCGTCGGGGAGCAGGCCCGGGAGTTCTTGGACGGCCAGGTGAGCAACGCGGTCGCCGAGCTGGCGGCGGGCCACGGTGTCTACGCGACGTTGTTGACCAACAAGGGCCGGATGCTCGGGGACCTGCGGGTTTTGGGGGTGGGCGACGACGGGCTGCTGCTCGTGACCGAGCGCGTCGCGCTGCAGGCGCTGTTCGACCAGCTGCGGCGCGGGCTGATCGGGTGGAAGGCCGAGCTGCACAAGCGGACGCTGGAGCTCGGGCTGCTGTCGCTGGTGGGGCCGCGGGCGGAGGAGATCGCGCGGGCGGCCGGGCTGGGGGTGCCGGCGGGTGGGGAGCATGATGTGGTCGGGCTGTGGGCCGACGGCGCGCTTCCCTCGACCGCGGCGGTCTTGCCGGCGGCGGGCGCCGAGGTTGGCGGGGCCGCTCCGGTCGTCGTGACGGCGGCGGTCGTCCCGCCCGGCCTGCCACCCTCGGCGCCGGTGGTCGGTGCGGTGGTCCGGACCGCGGCGGGGCTCGATGTCTTCGCGCCCGCCGGCGACGTCGCCGAGGTGCGCGCCGCACTGCTGGCGGCCGGCGCGGTCGAGACGCCGGAGGCCGCGGCCGAGATCCTGCGCGTCGAGGCGGGTCGGCCGCGCTACGGGATCGACCTGGACGACGGCGTCATGCCGGAGGAGGCGGGGATCGTCGACCGCGCCGTCAGCTTCCAGAAGGGCTGCTACGTGGGTCAGGAGACCGTCGCCCGCCTGCACTGGAAGGGCAAGCCGAACCGCCACCTTCGCGGCCTCCGCCTGTCGGCGCCGGCCGAGCCGGGGACACCGGTCCGCCTCGGCGACCGCGAGGTCGGCCACCTCGCCTCCTCCGTCATCTCACCCCGCTTCGGCCCGATCGCCCTGGCCATCCTCCGCCGCGAGGTCTCACCCGGCGACCACGTGACCGTCGGCGAGAACGACGCCGAAGTCGTGACGCCGCCGTTCGCCTGACCGGCGCCACGCGTCCGCCGCTCCGGGCAACGCCGCCGCTGCACCGCGACGGGGCGCCTCCGCCATCGCATCGCACAGCATCGCCATCGCATCGCGCGCGTCTCCCCCATCGCATCGCGCGCGGCGGCGCCGGCCGCTGGCGCGGGGCGGCCGCGTCCGTCCTCGCGACCGCCCTCGCGCCAGCGGTCGGACCGCCGCCGGACGACGCGCCGGGCCCTCAGCCACCGCCGGGCGCGTCGTCCTGCGGCATCAGGGTGCCGGCCGGGCGTCGCAGCGACCGGCCGAAGCCCCTGATTCCAACCGTGGCATCCGTGCCACCTCGCCAAGCACGTCGCCCCTGAGGAGCGCGCACCCGACGTCCAGACTTCCTGCGTAGATCTTGCAGAGGTTCGGCGGCAATTGCGCTCGTACATCTGCCGAAATCCCCACACTTCTGGGGACCCCTGTCGGTCCAGCTACGCGGCGGCGGCGAGCGCCCGGCCAACGAACCGCTCCACGCGCGCTCGTGTCGTCGCGGTCCCCAGCCGCAGCTCGAGCGACGGGTGCGCCGCCAGCCAGGTCGTCGCGATGCGCACCTGCGCGGCCTCGTCGGGCGTCGCCGCCGGCGGCGCCGACGACCGGGCCGAGCCCAGCAGCGGCTCGGTCACCGCCCACGGCTCCAGGTCCTCCGTGAGCGGCGCCCAGCGCGCGATCCGGCCGCCGACGAGCCACAGGGCGTCGAACCGCGCGGCCTCGGGGTGTGAGGCGAGCACGAGGCGCGGGCGCGAGTGCGTCGCCGACGGCGAGCCGCCGAGCCGCTCCAGCAGCACCGCCAGCCGCGCACGCCGGCGCTGGAGCCAGCCGGCGCGCTCGAAGCGCTCCTCGGCGGCGGCGCGCCGCATCTCGGCGTCCATGTGCGCCAGCAGCGCGCGCCCGCCGTCGACGTCCCCGGAGAACAGCGCCAGCGCCTGGTCGAGCCGGCGGCGGTAGGCGTTGGGGTCGAGGTCGCCGAGGCACGGCGACAGGCACCGCCCCATCTGCCCGTACGCGCTCGGGTACTCGCGGCGCTTCATCCCCCGGCCGCAGTGGCGCAGCGCGAACAGCGACGTCAGCTGCTCGACCAGCTCCGCCGCCGCGAAGCGCCCCTGCAGCGGCCCGACGTTGACCGCGAGCCCGGGCGCCGGCTCGACCCCCACCTCCAGCACGGGGTAGGCGATGTCGAGCCGGCAGCGCACGTAGACCCACTTGTCGTCGTGCTTCATCCGCTCGTTGCCGGGCGGGCGCAGCTCCTTGATCAGCCGGTGCTCGGTCAGCAACGCGCCGAGCTCTGAGTGCGTCTCGACGTGGTCGACGATCTCCGCCTGCGCGACCCACGCGCCGTCCGGCGACGACGGCCGGAAGTGCGCCTTGGCGCGCGCCCGGATGTCCACCGACTTGCCGACGTACAGCGGCTGGCCCTCGGCGTTGCGGAAGATGTAGACGCCGGGCTCGGCCGGAAGCGCCGAGCAGTCGACCTTCCGGCGCCGGACGCCGAGCATCGCCGCCGATCCGCCGCCGTCCGTCCGGCCCCCGCGCGCCGTCCGCCGCCGTTTGGACCGCAGGAGCGCCAGCGCCTGGCCGACCGAGCCCGCGTTGGCGCACAGCCGCGGGAACAGCGCGCAGAAGACGCGCGCGCACGTCTCCGCGTCGGCCAGCGCGCGGTGGGCGACCTCCACCTCGATCCCCAGCGACTCCGCCAGCGGCTTGAGCTTGCGCTGCCGCGCCAGCGGGTGCAGCTGACGCGCGAGCGCGACCGTGCACAGCACCGGCGGGTCCGGCCAGGCCACGCCCGCCCGCCGGAACGCCTGCGCGAGGACGCGCCGGTCGAACGCCGCGTTGTGGGCGACCAACACGCGGCCGTCCATCTGGTCCGCCAGCTCGGGGAGCGAGACCTCGGCCGGCGGCGCCTCGTCGACCATCGCCTGCGAGATCCCCGTGAACCGCTGGATCCCGTGCGAGAGCGGCGTGCGGACGGCGACCAGCGTCTCCCACCGCTCGTGCAGCTCGCCGCCGCCGACGAGCACCGCCCCGATCTCGGTCAGCTCGCACGCGTCGCCGCCGAGCCCGTTGGTCTCGGTGTCCACCACCAGGAACTCGGCGGTGGCGAGCGAGGCGTCCAACAGCTCGGGTGAGGGGGCGACGTCGACAGCCATGGCGAACATGTGTTTGTACGGAAGGGGTCGGACGGCATGACATGAGCCGACCGCCCGTGCGGCTACCGTCCGTGTGCATGACCACGTTCGCCCCGCACGACCCCGCGCTCGACGAGCGCACCCGCCAGGCGTGGAGCAGCTACCGCGACGACCTCGTCGAGCTCACGGGGCGCCACTACGCCGACGCCGAGGCCGACGCCTGGGACCGCCTCCAGGATGCTCTGGCGCAGATCGAGCTCGACCGCGCGGCGTCCCACACCGGTGGAGAAGCCGGCGGTTGAGTCGACCGTTTCGAGGCGTCCTGGCACACAGAGCCACGCTCGGCTAGGGTTCCCGCCGGGTCAACCGGTCGCCCTCTGGGTATCCGGAGACCCGGGTCGAGGATGAGGAGCCAGAGGCCAGCCATGCGCATGACGCACCGACATGCAGCCGTCGCGGCCTGCGCGATCACGGCCGCCTTCGCGCTGGCGGGCTGCGGGGACAGCAAGTCGACCTACGACAACGCTCAGCGACCCCCGTCGCCGATCGTCGTGAGCGCGTCGATCGACGACCAGTCGGTCCAGGTCTCGCCGAGGAAGTTCGGCGCCGGCCCGATCACGCTCATCATCTCCAACCAGTCATCGGCCTCGCAGCGCGTGACGCTGGAGAGCGACGGCGGGCCCGGCGACTCTGGCCCGGGCCAGAAGGCCATCGAGACGGGCCCGATCAACCCGCGGGAGACCGCCTCGGTCAAGGGCGACGTGTCGCAGGGCACCTACGCGCTGCGCGTCGGCGGCGGCGATGTGAAGGCGGCGAGGATCACGGTCGGCAAGGAACGGCCGTCGTCGCAGAACGATTTGCTGCAGCCTTAGGGGCGCGCGCGGGGGCGTTCCCACTCGGCGCGGAGCGCTTCGACCTCGCGCCGCAGCGCGCCGCCGGTGGCGAGGACGCCGGAGTACCGGTCGACGAGGGCTTCGACTTCTGGCGGCGGCGGTTCGTCTTGGTCCTCGGCCATCCGGCAAGGATGCCGGACTAGGATGTCGCGCCATGCGTCGACTGTCTGCCCTGCTCTGCGTCGCCGTTGGGTCGATCGCCGTGGCGCCGGCGGGTGTCTCCGCTGAGCCGACGCCGTCGCAGACGGTGTTCACGCAGAAGCTGCTGGACGACGCCAAGACGAGCGCCGGCATCAAGCGCACGTTGAAGTCCAAGCAGGCGATCGTGGATCCGCGGTCCGGGTTCCTGGACGTCACCGGCGACGGGCGGCAGGACGCGTTGATCCTGGTGTCGACCGGCGGCGCGGCGGGCGCGGTCGCGTTGTACGTGTTCTCGACGCACGGGCAGGCGACGTCGGGGGCGAACGACCAGACGTCGCTGAAGGTCGTCTTTCGGCTGCAGTCCCTGTACGACGCGTCGCTGCGGATCAACGGGACGACGCTCAGCGTCCTGGAGCCGAAGTGGTCGAAGGGCGACGACCTGTGCTGCCCGGACCGACTGCGCGAGCGCGACTACGCGTTCGACGCGAAGGCGTTGACGTTCCGCCGCACGGCGGACAGGGAGACGCCGTTCTCGACGACGGGTTGAGGGGCGGTCGCCGGGGGGCGTCAACGGCGTGTAGGGGTTCTATACGGACACTTCGATGCCGGTGACCTGCGGCGCGTGACGCGCGGCGAGCGCGGCTGCGCCGCTGATCGCGCCGAGTCGCGTGACTCGATTGCGTGGCGCCTGGCGCGGCGAGCGCGGGTGCGCGGCCGGCGGCGTCGAGTCGCGTCACTCGATGGGCCGCCGCGCCTGGCGCGGCCGAGGCGGCCCGACGCACGGCCGGCCTGAGGGCGCGCCGGACGGCGGCGAGACCTGACACCGGTGGCAGCGCCACGCACGCCGGCGAGGAGCGAAGCGGCCACAACCAACGAATCTGCGCCGCCACTGGCTGCCACCGCGGCGAACGCGATTGCGCCGCCAACCCGCGCCGAATCGCGTGACCCGATGGGCGGCGACCGCAGCGGCGAGCGCGGACAGTTGCACTTGCACCATCGCTGCATGCATGCAAAGCTTGCGTGCATGCAAGCAAGCAGTGCAGGCACGGAAGCGACTCCGGCCGCCCTGGCGGCCGAGTTGCTCGACCTGTGGCGCGTCATCCTCAAGGGGTCGACGCGGGATCTGTATCGCCTGCTCTCCGAGGTGGATCTGTCCATGACCCAGCTCAAGCTGCTGCACGTGCTCGACGAGTTCGAGGGTGAGGTCTCCGTCAAGGAGCTCGCCGAAGCGCTCGCGATGTCGCTCCCCAACGCCTCCCGGACCGTCGACGCCCTGCTCCAGCGCGGCCTCGTCGAGCGCCGGGAGGATCTCGAGGACCGGCGTGTCAAGCGCGTCGGCGTCACCGCGCAGGCCCGCGAGCTGATCGACCGCGTCGACACGGCGCGCCTGCACGGGCTCGAAGACTGGGCCGCGCAGCTCTCCCCCGTCCAGCGCCAGGCGCTGCTGGACGCCCTCTCCCTCCTCCCCACCGACAAGGACCCCGCAACTCCATGACCTCGACAAGCCTCCGGACGCGCTTCGTCAACGAGGAGAACCGCCGCTGGTGGACGCTGGCGGCGATGTGCTTCGCCCTGTTCATGATCATGTTGGACAACACGGTCGTCAACGTGGCCCTGCCGTCCATCCAGAAGGACCTGCACTCCTCGATCAGCGGCCTCGAGTGGACCGTCAACGCCTACACGTTGAGCTTCGCGGTCCTCCTGGTCACGGGCGGCCGCCTCGGCGACATCTTCGGCCGCCGCCGGATGTTCCTCTTCGGCGTCGTCACCTTCGGCATCTCCTCGGGCCTCATCGGCCTCTCCCAGACCGACACGTGGCTCGTCACGTTCCGCGCGGTCCAGGGCATCGGCGCCGCGTTCATGATGCCCGCGACGCTCTCGATCATCTCCAACGCCTTCCCGCCCGAGGAGCGCGGCAAGGCGATCGGGACCTGGGCCGGCGTCTCGGCGATGGCGCTGGCGATCGGCCCGGTCGTCGGCGGCTTCCTGGTGGAGAACGTCTCCTGGCAGTCGATCTTCTTCCTCAACCTGCCGGTCGCCGTCCTGGCGGTCGTCGTGACGCTCTTCGCGACCCACGAGTCCCGCGACGAGACGGCCTCGCGACAGGTCGACTACCTCGGCGTCGCGACGATCACCCTCGGCCTCGGCGCGCTCGTCCTCGCGCTCGTCGAGGGCAACGCGTGGGGCTGGGGCTCGGCGCGGATCATCACGCTGCTCGCGATCGCCGTCGCCGGCGCCATCGCGTTCGCGTACAGCGAGACGCACATCGCCAACCCGATGGTCGACTTCAAGTTCTTCAAATCCCGCTCCTTCGCGGGCGCGAACGTCGTGGCGTTCATCGTCAGCTTCGCGATGCTGGCGACGTTCTTCTTCTTCGCCCTCTACCTGCAGAACATCCACCATTACTCGCCGCTTCAGACCGGCGTGCGCTTCCTCCCCACGACCGCGGTGATCATCGTCGTCGGACCGATCGCCGGCCGCCTGAGCGATCGGATCGGCCCGCGCCCGCTGATCGTCGCCGGCCTGCTCCTCAACGCGATCTCGCTGTTCTGGCAGGGCCACGTCGCGGCCGACACGTCTTACGGCTTCCTCGTCGGCGCGTTCGTGCTGATGGGCCTCGGGATGGGCCTGATCATGTCCCCCATGTCGACCGCCGCGATGAACGCGGTCGACCCGGCGAAGGCCGGCGTCGCCTCCGGCGTCCTGTCGATGTCGCGCATGGTCGGCGGCACCTTCGGCGTCGCGGCGATGGGCGCGCTGATCACCGCGCTGGGCCGCGCCAAGCTCGACGACCTGCTGCCCACCGTCCCGGCCGGGACCCGCCACGACCTCGCCGAGAACCTCGGCGCCGGCGGCCTGCCCAGCGGGAGCGGAGCGCAGGTCCACGACGCCGTCCAGCAGGCGTTCCTGTACGCCTTGAACGACGGCCTGCGGATCGCAGCCGTGGTCTGCGCCTTCGGCGCGGTGTTCGCCTACCGGATGATCGGCCCCGGCGTGCCGCGCCGCCAGCCGGTCCACGACGCCGCCAGCAGCGAGGCCGGGACCGGCGACGCCGGCGCCGAGCTGGGCGCCGCCGCGGAGACCGCACTGGCCTGAGCGGCTCTTCTGACCTGCATCGGCGCCATGATCCGCCGGTGCAGGTTCTCCACTCCGTCGACGACCCCGCGATCCCCGGCCTCCTGGAGCGCAACGAGTTCTTCTGGCTCAAGGTCCAGGGCTGCTCCGACGAGCAGATCGGTGAGCTCGGGCAGCGCTTCGGCCTGCACCCGCTGGCCGTCGAGGACTCCCAGGAGTTCCACCAGCGCCCCAAGCTCGACGACTACGGCACGACGGCGCTGCTGGTGTTCTACGGCGTCGACCCCGACGGCTCGCCGGTCGAGGTCCACCTCCACGTCTCCGGCCAGTGGATGATCACGATCCACCAGGCGGGCCACGCGCTGCTCGACGACGCCGCCAAGCGCATCTCGCGCGAGGCGCCGAAGACCGAGGAGGAGGCGATCTACCGCGTCCTCGACAACCTCACCGACTCGTTCTTCCCGGTCCTCGACGGCATCGACGAGCACATCGACGAGCTCATGGACCGGATGCTCGAGTCGCCGAGCCAGGACCAGCGCCAGGAGCTGTTCCACCTGCGCCGCAGGCTCATCGAGCTGCGCCGGATCGCCGCGCCGCAGCGCGACATCCTCGCCCGCGGCGGCGACGTCCTCGGCAGCCTGCCGGGGCTGGAGGCCGACGACGCGCGCG
The DNA here is from genome assembly GCA_036518975.1 of Baekduia sp. Lineage (GTDB taxonomy): Bacteria > Actinomycetota > Thermoleophilia > Solirubrobacterales > Solirubrobacteraceae > Baekduia. The sequence goes on along the minus strand of DATDMD010000149.1, from coordinate 13,390 downwards.
ACTGGTTCCGCGACGTCTACGACCACCTCGTCCGCATCTCCGAGCTGATCGACTCCTACCGCGACCTGCTCTCCGGCGCGCTCGACCTCTACCTCAGCACCGTCTCCAACCGCCTGAACTCGATCTCGACCCAGCTGACCATCGTCGCGACGATCTTCCTGCCGCTGACCTTCGTCACCGGCTTCTTCGGGCAGAACTTCGGCGCGCTCGTGCGCCACATCAACAGCGCGGCCGCGTTCTGGGGCTACGGGGTCGGCTCGATGGTCGTGTTCGGCGCGCTGCTGTTCTGGTTCTTCAAGCGCCAGGGCTTCCTGGAGACGAACTAGATGAACGCTGGCGTCGGCGGCCCGCGTTAACCCGATCTGGCGTATGGTTCGCGCCCTCGCGAGCGTCATCCAGCGCCCGCGCGACCGACCAACCTCGATTCCCAAAAGGTCCTACCGAGAACATGGCCGTTGATGTGACGCAGGTCGCCACCGTCGAGACCGAGCCCGGCGCGCTGCCGGACAAGATGACCGCGTGGGTCATCCGCGAGGAGCGCTTCGGCGAGCCGAAGGACGCGTTCCAGCTGGAGGAGATCGAGGTACCGGAGCCCGGCGCCTTCGAGGTGATCGTCCGCGTCATGGCGGCGGGCGTCAACTACAACAACGTCTGGGCGGCGCTCGGCAAGCCGGTGTCGGTCATGAAGTACGGCGACCACCCGGAGTACGGCCACCACATCGGCGGCTCGGACGCGTCCGGGATCGTCTGGAAGGTCGGCGCCGGCGTCACCCGCTGGCAGGCCGGCGACGAGGTCGTCCTGCACTGCAACCAGGCGTCCTACGAGGATCCCGAGGTCCACGGCCTCGACCCGATGGCCGCCCCGTCGCAGAAGATCTGGGGCTACGAGACGACCTGGGGCTCGTTCGCGCAGTTCACCAAGGTCCAGGCGCAGCAGCTGCTGCCCAAGCCGGCGCACCTGACCTGGGAGGAGGCCGCGTCCTACGGCCTCGTCTACTTCACCGCGTGGCGCATGCTCATGACGCGCTGCAACCTCCAGGCCGGCCAGAAGGTCCTGATCTGGGGCGCCGCGGGCGGCCTCGGCGTCTTCGCGACGCAGATCTGCAAGGCGGCGGGCGCGGAGTGCGTCGGCGTGGTCAACTCCGACGAGAAGGGCGCGCTCGTCGAGCAGCTCGGCGCCAAGGGCTTCATCAACCGCAACGAGTTCAGCGGCATGATGCGCAAGGGCGGCGAGACGCCCGAGGAGGAGAAGGCGCGCTTCAAGGAGTCGCGCCGCTTCGGCAAGGCGGTCGAGGCGATCCTCGGCAGCGCGCCCGACATCGTCTTCGAGCACGTCGGCGCCGCGACGTTCCCGACCTCGGTCCTGACCGTCAAGCCGTTCGGCAAGGTCGTCATCTGCGCGGGCACCACAGGCTTCAACCTGGACTTCGACGTCCGCTACCTGTGGATGAAGCAGAAGGAGATCCTCGGCTCGCACTTCGCGAACGCGTACGAGTGCCTGAAGGCCAACGAGCTGATCGAGTCGGGCGCCATCCGACCGGTGCTGTGGCGTACGCTTGGCTTCGATGGCGTCGCCGAGGCCCACCAGCTGATGAAGGACAACAAGCACGCGGGCAAGATCTCCATCTTGGTCGGCGCCGAGAAGGAGGGCCTGGGCAAGACCGCCGAGGGCCCAGGAGCCATTTACGCGGAGGTGGGCTAGGCCCATGGCAGGAATCGTCCACGTCCCCTGGTACGCCACGGTCTTCCGGGGCGACAAGCTGGAGGCGGCGTTGCAGGAGATCGCGCCCGTGGCGCTGCGCTACGGCGCGTCCTCGTTCGCGGTCCACCGCAACCGCGACGACGCGTACAAGCTGCTGCAGATGTCGGCGTTCGACACGCACGAGCAGTGGGAGGCCTACTGGTACGGCCCGGAGTTCGTCCGCTTCCGCGCGGTGAACCAGTCGCTGTACCAGGTGCCGATCCTCTACTCGTGGAACGACCTCGTCGTCGAGGGCCACCTGAACGGCGAGCGCAACGGCGCGGCCAACGGCGAGCCCGGCGTCCCCAGCGGCGCCGAAGCCAGCGTCTAGGAAGCCCTTCGCCCCCGGCGCGCTGTCCTCAAACGGACGGCGCGCCGGTCGATCATCGCGAGAGCCCCCCGCGCCCCGTCAGGAGCCCTCTCGCCATGCCGCAGTTCCGCTGGACCATCGGTCGCAAGCTGGCCGTCGCCTTCGGCGCGATCGTCGCGTTGTTCTCCGCCGCGCTGATCCTCGCGCTGACCATGCAGTCCTCCGCCAACGACCACTGGCAGGAGCTCCAGCGCTGGCAGAAGGGCCAGGACGCGATCGCCCAGCAGGTGACCGGTTCGCGCCAGCAGCAGGCCGCGCAGGCCCTCTACGCCGCGACGTTCGACCCCAAGTACAAGGCCGAGTGGAAGGCGGGCGTCAAGATCTCCGACGCGGCATCCAAGCAGGCCGCCGCGCTGCACGACCCGACGATCACCAGGATCTCGGACTCGGCCGCGGCCGCCGACCACCAGCACGACGCCACCGTCAAGGGCAAGCTCTTCCCCGCCGTCGCGCGCGGCGACCACGCCGCCGCCCTCGCCGCGCTGGCCAAGGCGGACAAGTACGTCCGCGGCCCGATCGGCGCCTCCGGCGAGATCGCGAGCTACCTGCAGCGGCAGCGCGCGCGCAGCGTCGCGGAGGCCAACGACGCGTCCGACACCGCCACGCGCGTGACGCTGATCGCGCTGCTGCTCGGCATCGCGCTGGCCGTCGCCGTCGCGTTCCTGATCACGCGCTCGCTCGCGGGCCGCGCCAGGCGGATCGGCGTCGCCGCGCGCCACCTGGCCGAGGGCGACACCGAGCACCCGCTGGACGTCGGCGGCCAGGACGAGCTGGCCGTGACCGCCCGCCACTTCGGGGCCGTCGTGGACTCGCTGCGCGAGATGAGCGTCGCCGCCGGCCGCGTCGCGGACGGCGACCTCACCGTCACCGTGACGCCGCGCTCGGAGCGCGACGCGCTCGGCACGGCGTTCGCCGCGATGATCGAGCAGCTGCGCGCGCTCGTCGCCCAGCTGAGCGGGTCAGCGACGCACCTGTCCAGCGCGGCGCGCGAGATGGCGCAGTCGTCGTCGGAGACGGGCCGCGCGGTCGACGACATCGCCCGCGCCGTGGGCGACGTCGCCGCCGGCGCCGAGCGCCAGGTCGGCGCGATCGCCGCCGCGCGCACGAACGCCGCGAGCCTGTCCAGCGCGGTCGCCACCGGCGCCGAGGGCGCGCAGGAGACGGCCGTGGTCGCCGCCGAGGCCGCCCGCGCCGCCGGCGAGGGCTCCGACGCCGTCACCGCCGCGACCGCCGCGATGGCCGCCGTCCAGGCCTCGTCGTCCGAGGTCACCGCCGCGATCCGCAGCCTCGGGGACAAGTCCAGCGAGATCGGCTCGATCGTCGGCACCATCGGCGGGATCGCCGAGCAGACCAACCTGCTGGCGTTGAACGCCGCGATCGAGGCGGCCCGCGCCGGCGAGCAGGGCCGCGGCTTCGCGGTCGTCGCCGAGGAGGTGCGCAAGCTGGCGGAGGAGTCCCAGGCCGCCGCCCGCACGATCGCGTCGCTGATCGCCGACATCCAGGCCGAGACGACCCGCGCGGTCGGCGTCGTCGACGACGGCGCGCAGCGCACCGCGCAGGGCGCCGAGGTCGTCGACCGGGCGCGCGCCGCCTTCGACCGCATCGGCGCGGGCGTGCGCGACATGGACACCCGCGTGGCCGGGATCGCGGCCGCGGTCGAGCAGATCGCCGCGTCGTCGCGCGCGATGGAGGAGGAGCTCGACGCCGTCGGCGCCGTGGCCGAGTCCTCGTCGGCGACCTCCGAGCAGGTGTCGGCCTCGACGCAGCAGACGTCGGCCTCGACCGAGGAGATCGCGTCCGCCGCGCAGGAGCTCGCCAGCACCGCGCAGGAGCTCGAGGCGCTCGTCGGCCGCTTCACGGTCCTCACCGACGCCGAGCGGTCCTGAACCGGAACGTCCAGGTCCCGTAGACGGAGGATGCGGTCGACGCCGCCAGCGGCCGATCACGCGAGTATGCGCCCGGTCGCGGCACGCCAGATCCCCGACCGCCCGGCCCTGCTCGACGCCCTTGCGCGGGCGCGCGCCGCCGGACGCTCCGGGCTGCTCGTGCTCGTCGACGTCGACGAGCTGCGCGAGCACAACCGGCTGCACGGGCTCGCCGCGGGCGACGCGCTCCTGGACGCCGTCGCCGCGCGGCTGGGCGACGGCGCGTTCCGCTACGTGGGCGACGCGTTCGCGTTCCTCGCGCTCGGCGCGCCGCTCGACGTCCTGCGGGCGACCGCGGCCCGGCTGGACGCGCTGTGCGCCGACCCGGCCGTGCTGTGCTCGTTCGGCGCCGCCCACCTGGACGCCGACGGCCCGGACCCCGGCACGCTGCTGACCGCCGCCGAGCGCCGCGTGGCCGACCAGCAGGGCCGCGGCCCGCTGCCCGAGGACCGGATCCTCGAGGCGCTCGACCCGCTCGTCGCCGCCGCCTGGCCGGCCGCCCACGGCCGCGCCCGGGCCGCCGCCGCGCTGGCGCCGATGATCGCCGGCCGCCTCGGCGCCAAGGCCGCCGAGCGCCAGCGCATCCGCTCCTGTGCCGCGCTGGCCGGCGACCCGCAGCTGGCGCCGCTGCACGCGCAGCTCGCCGGCCTGCCGGCGCTCGCCCACACCCACGCGGTCCTGCAGGCGCTCGACGGCGCGCTCACGGGCGCCGAGCCGCTGGCGACCGGCGACCTCGTCACCCAGGCGCTCGCCGCGTGCGTCCCGGGCGCCGACGCGGCCACCGCCGGCCTCGACGCCCGCGTCGCCGCCGCGCGCGACGCGCAGCTGTCGGCCCACGACCTGGCCCCCACGCTGGCGCTGCCGCGGCAGCCCGAGGTCGCCACGTCCGCCGAGGACGACCCGCACGCGCAGCGCCTGGCGTCGCTCTCGCGGCTGCACAGCCTCATCGACGCCGCCGGCCTCATCGACGACCCGGCCGACCTCCCGCGCTCGCTGCAGGCCGTCGCGCAGGCGATCTCCGAGACGCTCGGCTTCCGCAACGTCGTCATCAACGTCTACCGCCCGGAGTGGGACGACTACATCGTCGGGACGGTCTTCGGCGCCGAGGAGGTCCGCGACTCGCTGCTCGGCGCCACCTACGAGTGGACGATGTGGGAGCAGGTGCTCGACGAGCGCTTCCTGCACCGCGGCTGCTACCTCGTCTACGCCGGCGACTACGACTGGTCCGAGCAGGCCGGACGCCGCTACGTCCCGACCGACCTCGACGCGGTCGACGACCCACGCGCGTGGCACGCCGAGGACGAGGTCTTCGTGACCTTCCACCAGTCCGACGGCGCGCTGGGCGGCATCCTCAACGTCGGCGGGCCGGTCGACGGCCTGCGCCCGAGCGACTCGCAGCTCGACACGCTCGTCGTCGTCGCCCGCCACGCCGCCCGCGCGGTCGAGCGCGCGCAGATGGCCAGCGTCGCGATCGGCCACCGCCGCGGGCTGGAGCAGCTGCTGGCGATCTCGACCGAGCTGACGCGCGCCGAGGAGGCCGACGGCGTCCTCGAGGCCGTGGTCGACGGCGTCGCCGACGCGCTCGGCTTCGCGACGGTCTCGGTCCACCTCGCCAGCGCCGAGACCGGCGCGCCGCTGGCGCTCGCCGCCCGCAACGACCGCGACGGCCCGCAGGCCGCGCTGACGCTGCCAGTCGGGCTCGACCGGCTGGCGACCGCGCTGCTGACCGCCGACGTCGAGCGCGCCGGCTGCTACCTGCTCGCCCGCGAGGAGGTCCACCGCCGCGTCCCCGAGCTGCGCGCCGTCGCGCCGTCCAGGCTCAACGGCCGCGCCCCGCACGCGTGGACCAACCACTGGCTGCTGGTCCCGCTCATCGGCCACGACGGCGACGCGATCGGCGTCGTGGTCGCCGACGACCCCGTCGACCACCTGCTGCCCACGACCGAGCGCCTGCAGGCGCTGCGGCTGTTCGCCAACCAGGCCGCCAACGCGCTGGAGACGATCGGCCAGCGCGAGCAGCTGCGCGTCCTCGCCGAGCGCGACCCGCTCACCCGCCTGCTCAACCGCCGCGCGCTGATGGTCGACCTGGAGGAGGCCGTCGCCGACGTCCAGGCCGAGGGCCGGCCCGCCGCGCTGGCCTACTGCGACCTCGACGGCTTCAAGCGCCTCAACGACCGCCACGGCCACTCCGCCGGCGACGCGCTGCTGCGGACGTTCGCGGAGATCCTCACGGACTCGATCCGGCCCGAGGACCGCGCCTACCGCGTGGGCGGCGACGAGTTCGCGCTGCTGCTCTGCGGCTGCGACGAGTACGAGGCCGACCGCGTCGTCGCGCGCGTGCTGAACGAGCTGGCGCGCCGCGCCGGCGGCGGCGGGGTGGTCGTCGGCGCGTCGTTCGGCGTCGCGGTGGCGCGCAGCGGCGGCCTCGACGCGGAGCGCCTGCTGCACAGCGCCGACTCGGCGATGTACGCGCGCAAGCGCGCGGCAGCCTAAGGCTCGACTCGAGCCTTAGGGGCTACGCCGCCGGCGACTTGTCGATGTCCAGGCGGAGCTTGGCGATCGACTGCCGGATGATCCGCGACACCTGCATCTGCGACACGCCGATGCGGGTGGAGATCTCGGTCTGCGTCAGGTCCTCGGCGAAGCGCAGGCGGAGCACCTCGCGGTCGCGGTGCGACAGGACGTCCATCGCCTCGTCGAGCAGGACGCGCATCTCGGCCCGCTCCAGCTCGACGTCGCGGCCGCCGATCGAGTCGGCGAGCGTCATGTCCTCCCCCGTCGGCTCGTCCAGCGACCGCGTGCGGCGCGCGCCGACGGACTGGATCGTCGCCAGGACCTCCTCGAAGGGCGCCTCGATCGCGTCGGCCAGCTCCTGCACGGTCGGGGAACGGCCGAGTGCGCCGGTCAGCTCGTCGCGCTTCTTGGCGACCTCCAGCTGGAGCTCCTGCAGGCCGCGCGGGACGCGCATCGCCCACGTGCGGTCGCGGAAGTGGCGCTTGATCTCGCCCAGGACGGTGGGCGTGGCGTACGAGCTGAAGCGCACCTCGCGCGTCAGGTCGAAGCCCTCGATGGCCTTCATGATCCCGACGCAGGCGACCTGGACGAGGTCGTCCATCGGCTCGCCGCGGCCGGCGTAGCGGCCGGCCCGCGCGCGCGCCAGCGGGAGCATCTCCTCGGCCAGCTGATCGCGGGCCCGCGTGTCGCCACCGTGGTGGTACCGCCGCAGCAGCTCCTGCTCACGCGCGGCGCGGTGGGCGGACTCGATGTGCCCCCCTGGCTCGACCATCGTCGAGCCAGACTAACGGCCCGCCGGGTCAGGAGGACGACTTCCGACGCGTCAGGCCTGCTCGAGCGGGGCCATCGTCAGGCCCGCGTCCCGCAGCTGGTCCCAGTAGTGCTCGGCCAGCTCCTTGTGCCCCGACCAGACGATCGCGAGGCCGGACGCGTGGATGCGGTCGGCGATCGCGTAGCCCCGGTTCACGTCGATCCCCGGGATCAACCGCGCCAGCGTGGTGGCGACGTGGTCGAACGTGTTGTGGTCGTCGTTGCGGACGATCACCCGCCAGGCGCCGCCCAGCGCGCCGTCGGGTCCAGCGGTTCTCGGTAGCTCGATGGTCTGGCTCATTCCGGGGAGGCAGTATCGCGCTTTTTCCAGTAGCGGGCCAGTCCGGCGTACAGGGTCTCGGGCGGCATCGCCTTGAGGTAGCCGGCCTCCTCGGCGCCGCCCGCCAGCGCGGCGCGGATCTCGCGTTCGAAGCCGGACGCGTCCTGCTCGCGCGCGATCGTCGCCCAGCGGTCCAGCTCGGCGTGGAGCGCGCTGAGGTGGCGGTCGGCGTCGGTGTACGTCCCGAAGTGCGTGATCGCCAGCGCGCTCGGCTCCCACGCCGCGACGCGGTCGATCGACGCGTGCCAGGCCTCGACGTCGATGTCCGGCGGCGGCGTCGGCGGCAGGATCGGGCCGTCGCCGATCCTCACGCCGGCGACGTCGCCCGCGAACACCATGTTGGTGTCCTGGTGGCGGTAGGCGACGTGGTGGATGGCGTGGCCGGGCGTCCAGGCCCACTCCAGGCCGCCCGCGGATCCGCTGTCCTCGAGGATCCGGACGTTGGCCTCGGGCACCGGGACGATGCGGCCCCACAGGCGCTCCATCTGGTCGCCGTAGATGCGCTGGGCGCTGGCGACCAGGCGGCTCGGGTCGATGATGTGGCGGGCGCCGTTGCGGTGGACCCAGACCTCGAGGTCGGGCCAGCGCTCGACCAGCGCGCCGGCCGCGCCGGCGTGGTCGAGGTGGATGTGGGTGAGCAGGACGGCGCGGGGCGCCTCGTCGCCGAGGGCGGCGAACAGGGTGGCGACCGACGACTCGGGGCCGGGGTCGACGACGTAGCCGTCGACCTGGTGGGTGCAGACGGCGTGCGCGGTGTCCTGGAAGTGGACGTCGATCTCGCGGTGGGTCATCCGGTGCTCGCTTCCTTCGTGGCGACGACGATGTCCTGGAACGTGGGTCCGTCGCCGCCCCGCCACGTGCCGTCGTGGATCGCGGTGACGGTGAGCCCGTGGCGCGCGACGGTCGCGCGCAGCCACTCGCGGTCGAACGCGATCGCCTCCTCGGGGACCGCGTCGCTGACCACCGCGACGCGCTCGCGCGGGGCCAGGAACGGCAGCGCCGCGGCGCGGGCCTCGATCGCGGCGCGCGACGCGCCGTCCAGCAGGAACCACGTCGCGAAGAGCGTCCCGCCGGGCGCGAGCGTGCGCGCGGACTCGGCGATGTAGCGCTCGGCCTCGCCCTCCAGCAGGTGCGTGAAGACCGAGGTCGCCAGCGTGAAGTCGAAGCGCGCGTCCGCGTAGGGGAACGTGAAGTCGCGCGCGGCCTGCGTGCCGGTCGGGTTGTAGCGCGAGTTGTAGAGGTCGGCGACCACGAACGCGAAGTTGGGGTGGTCGGTCGCGTAGCGCGTGCGGCACCAGACGATCCCGGCGGGGTTGACGTCGAAGCCGTCGTAGGTGGCGCCCGCGCTCGCGTCGAGGAAGCCCGCCAGCGGGCGCGCCATCCGGCCGATCCCGCAGCCGACGTCCAGGACGCGGTCGCCCCGCTCCAGACCGCCGAGGCGCGTGAAGTGCCCCAGGAACTCGTCGCCGGTCGCCGCGAAGTCCGACTCCGCGTGCCCGACGAAGTGCAGCCGGCGCGGCGGGACGAGCGGATCGGCGCGGCCGGAGACCTTGTCGCGGACGTCCAGCGCGCGCAGGCGGAGCGACGTCGCGGCGCGTTCGAGCAGGGGCGCGGGCACTGCGGCTGAGCCTAGTGACAGCGTCCTGCCGGCCGCCGTCCGAGGCCGGCGGTAGCCCATGTGGGCTATCGCACAAGTACGATCCAGCGCATGGATCATCGCCTGCCGGAGCGCGACCGCCCCTGGATGATGCGGACCTACGCGGGGCACTCGACCGCGAAGAAGTCCAATGAGCTCTACCGCTCGAACCTCGCCAAGGGGCAGACGGGCCTGTCGATCGCCTTCGACCTGCCGACGCAGACGGGCTACGACCCCGACCACGAGCTCGCGCGCGGCGAGGTCGGCAAGGTCGGCGTGCCGGTCGCGCACAAGGGCGACATGCACCAGCTGCTCGACGGCATCCCGCTCGGCGAGATGAACACGTCGATGACGATCAACGCGACGGCGGCGTGGCTGCTGGCGCTGTACATCACGGTGGCCGACGAGAACGGCGTCGGCGCCGGCGCGCTCCAGGGCACCACGCAGAACGACATCATCAAGGAGTTCCTGGCGCGCGGCACGTACGCGTTCCCGCCCGGCCCGTCGATGCGGCTGATCGCCGACATGGTGGCCTACACGGTCACCGAGGTCCCGAAGTGGAACCCCATCAACATCTGCTCGTACCACCTGCAGGAGGCGGGCGCGACGCCGGTGCAGGAGATCGCGTACTCGATGGCCAACGCCATCGCGGTCCTCGACGCCGTGCGCGAGCGCGTGCCGGCGGACCTGATGGGCAAGGTCTTCGGCCGGATCTCGTTCTTCGTCAACGCGGGCGTCCGGTTCGTCGAGGAGCACGCGAAGCTGCGCGCGATGTCGATCCTGTGGGAGGAGCTGGGGCGCGAGCGCTACGGCGTGCGGGACGAGAAGCAGCTGCGCTTCCGCTACGGCGTCCAGGTCAACTCCCTCGGCCTGACCGAGGCGCAGCCGGAGAACAACGTCCAGCGGATCGTGCTGGAGGCGCTGGCCGTGACGATGGGCCGCAACGCCCGCGCCCGCGCCGTCCAGCTGCCGGCCTGGAACGAGGCGCTCGGCCTCCCGCGCCCCTGGGACCAGCAGTGGTCGCTGCGCATCCAGCAGGTGATGGCCTACGAGACCGACCTGCTGGAGTACCCGGACATCTTCGAGGGCTCGGTCGTCATGGAGGGGCTGGTCGGCGAGCTGCTGGAGGGCGCGCGCGCGGAGATGGCGGTCGTCGACGAGCACGGCGGAGCGGTCAAGGCGGTGGACTACATGAAGTCCTCGCTCGTCGACTCGCACCGCGAGCGGATCCGCCGCATCGAGCACGGCGAGCAGGTCGTCGTCGGGATGAACAAGTTCACCGAGACGAACCCGTCGCCGCTGATCGACGAGGACGGCGGGATCATGACCGTCGACCCCGAGACCGAGGCCCAGCAGCGCGCCGCGGTCATCGCCTGGCGCGAGCAGCGCGACGCGGCCGCCGTCACGACCGCGCTGGACGAGCTGCGCCGCGTCGCGGCGAGCGACGAGAACATCATGCCGGCGACGCTCGCGGCCGCGCGGGCGGGGGCGACGACCGGCGAGTGGGCGGCGGCGCTGCGCGAGTCCTTCGGCGAGTTCCGGGCGCCGACCGGCGTCGGCGAGGCCGCCGCGGGCGACCGCGACGACTCCGACCTGGCCGAGATCCGCGAGGAGGTCGAGCGGCTGGCCGAGGCGATGGGCCGGCGGCCGAAGATCCTCGTCGGCAAGCCGGGCCTGGACGGGCACTCCAACGGCGCCGAGCAGATCGCCGTGCGCGCCCGCGACATCGGGTTCGACGTGGTCTACGAGGGCATCCGGCTCACCCCGTCGCAGATCGCGGCGTCGGCCGAGCAGGAGGGCGTGCACGTCATCGGGCTGTCGATCCTGAGCGGGTCGCACCGCGAGCTGATCCCGAGCGTCGTGGACGCGCTGCGCGAGCGCGGCGTCGACGCGCCGGTCGTCGTCGGCGGGATCATCCCGACGGCCGACGTCCAGCCGCTGAAGGACGCCGGCGTGGCGGCCGTCTACACCCCGAAGGACTTCGACCTCGGCAGGATCATGCGCGACATCGTGGCGCTGGTCGCGCAGACGCACGGCGTCGCCGCCCAGGCGTAGGCTGCGCCGACCTTGGCGGCCGCGACCCCGGACGAGCTGGCGGCGCGGCTGCGCGACGGTGACCTGAGCGCGGCGCCGGCGGTGCTCAACCTGGTGGAGTCGCGCGCCGAGCGCGACCGCGAGGGCGTGCGCGCGCTGCTGCGGGGCGTCTCCCCCGCCGCGCTGGGGCGCGAGGCGCCGGGGCACGTCGTCGGGGTCACGGGCCCGCCAGGCGCGGGCAAGTCATCGCTGTTGAGCGAGCTGTGCCGCGCGTGGCGGGCGGACGGCCGGACGGTCGCGGTGCTGGCGGTCGACCCGTCGTCGCGCCGGTCCGGCGGGTCGCTGCTCGGCGACCGCGCGCGGATCGCGTTCGACCCCGAGGACCGCGGGCTGTTCATCCGCTCGACGGCGGCCGGGGAGCGACTCGGTGGCCTTGCTCCGGCGACGCGCGCGGCGGCCCAGGCGCTGGCCGCGGCGTTCGACGTGGTGGTGATCGAGACGGTGGGCGTCGGGCAGTCCGAGACGGAGGTCGGCGAGGTGGCCGATACCGTGGCGGTCATCGTGCAACCCGGATCCGGCGACGCGCTGCAGTTCCTGAAGTCCGGGATCATGGAGATCCCCGACGTCCTGGTCGTGACCAAGGCCGACCTCGGCGACCTCGCCCTGCGCGCCCGTCGCGACCTCAGCGCGGCGCTGCGCAGCGCGGGCTCGCGGGACACGAAGGTCGTGGCGGTGTCCTCGGTGTCGCCGGTCGTCGGCGTCGACGAGCTGATCGCCGCGCTCGACGAGCACCGCGCGCGGATCGACGTCGGGGCGCGCCGCATCGCCGCCCGCCGCGCCGGCGCGCTGGCCGACTTCGTGGACGAGCACGGACAGCGCGGCCTGAGGACCCTCGGCGGCCGCCGCGCGGCGTCGAAGCTCCTCGAGTCCGCCGACCCCGCCACCGACGAGCCGACGCTCGTCGCAACCCTGGAATCCCACCTGTGATCCGCAGCCTCCTGTTCCTCCTGGCGGTCTTCGCGATCGTCACCGCGATCGCGGCCGCCCTCGGCGCGACGAACTTCGGCACCGCCCTGACCTTCGGCCAGATCGCCTTCGCGGGCGCGCTGGTCTGGGTGCTGCTGAAGCGGGGGTAGGCGGCGGCGCGGAGGGCGCGGCGGGCGGCGCGGCGCGCCGCGTCGACGGTGGTGCGGCGCGCGGCGTAGGCTCGGCGGGTGCGGGTCGGGGTCGGCAGCGCGGTGGTCGTGGTGGTCGTGATGGCCGGCTGTGGCCGTGGCGGCGACGGCCCGGCGGTGCACACGACCGCGAAGGCCGCGAGCGTGGCGGCGCCCGCGCCAGCGCTCCACCCCCGCGCGTGCCGGACGCCGGCCGCCGGCTTCCGCTGTGCGACGCTCACCGTTCCGCTGCATCGTCGCGGTCCGCGCGCCGACGATGGCCGGACGGTGACGCTCGACGTCGCCCTCCAGCGCGGGTCGCGGCCACGGGGCGATCTCCTCATGCTCACGGGCGGTCCCGGACAGCCCGGCGTGCCGTTCGGTCCGCGGCTGGCGCAGCGGCTGCGCAGCGCGGCGGCGGGCCACCGGCTCGTCCTGGTCGACCAGCGCGGGACCGGACGGGACGCGATCAAGTGCCGCGCGCTCCAGCGCTCGGCGGGCACGTCCGACCTCAAGGTCCCGGCCGCCGGGACGGCCGCCGCGTGCGCGCGGCACCTCGGCACGGCCCGCGACGCGTACGCCACGGCCGACACCGTCGCCGACCTCGACGCCCTGCGCCAGGCCCTCGGCGACACCCGGTGGACCGTCGGCGGCATCTCCTACGGGACCTTCGTCGCCGAGCGCTACGCGCTCGCCCACGGCCCCCAGACCCGCGCGCTCGTCCTGGACTCCGTCGTCCCCCAGGAGGGCGCCGAGCTGCTCGAGCGCGTGCCGCTGCGCGCGACCGCGCGCGTCCTGGGCCCCGCCGCGACGGCCGACCTCGAGCCCGTCCTCGCCGCGCATCCGGAGCTCGGCCCGCGCGTCTT
>DATDMD010000148.1:0-21677 GCA_036518975.1 Baekduia sp. | reverse complement strand
CCCGGCGTGTACTCGGCGCGGTTCGCCGGCGAGGGCGCGACCGACCAGGAGAACCTCGACAAGCTGCTGCGCGAGGCGCCGGCCGGCAGCGCGCTGGCCTACGTGTGCGTGATCGCGCTCGTGGACCCGGCCGACGGGAGCGAGGAGGTCTTCGAGGGCCGCTGCACCGGGACGCTGGCCGCGCAGCCGCGCGGCGACGGCGGCTTCGGCTACGACCCGGCGTTCCTGCCCGACGACGCGATCCCGGCCCCGGCGGGCCGCACGATGGCCGAGCTGACACCCGACGAGAAGGGCGCGATCTCCCATCGCGGCCGCGCGGCGGCGCTGCTTCGGGAACGGCTCGGCGGATGAGCGCGGCGGCGGCCACCCAGCTGCCGGGCGGCGGCGCGGCCGACCCCGAGGGCGCCGGCGACGGCCGCGCGCCCGGCGCCTCGCGCGACATCCTGCGCTCCGCGCTCGGCTCGGTCTTCGCGGCGGCGTTCCTCGTCACGCTCAAGCTCGTCGCCGGCCTGCTCTCGGGCTCCCTCGGCCTGGTCGCCGAGGCGGTGCACTCGGGGACGGACCTCGTCGCCGCGCTGCTGACGTTCCTGGCGCTGCGCGTGGCGATCAGACCGCCCGACCGCGACCATCCCTATGGCCACGGCAAGGCCGAGCACCTCGCCGCGCTCGGCGAGGGCGCGTTCCTGGTGCTGGCCAGCGCGTTCATCGGCGCGCAGGCGGTCGCGCGGCTCGTGCAGGGCGGCCACCACGAGGTCAAGGCGAGCGCATGGACGTTCGCCGTCCTCGCCGTCGTGCTCGTCGTCGACGTCTCGCGCCTGCTGATCTCCCATCGCGCCGCGGTCCGCCACGGCAGCCCGGCGCTCGCGTCCAACGCGCTGCACTTCGCCTCGGACATGGTCGGCACGGTCGCGGTGCTGATCGGCCTGGTCTTCGCGGCGTCGGGGACGCCGGAGGCCGACTCGATCGCGGCGCTCGTCGTCGCGGTGCTGGTGGTCGTCGCCGCGGTCCGGCTGATGCGGCGCAACGTCAACGTGCTGATGGACGCCACGCCCGAGGAGGCGCGGGCGGCCGCGCAGGCCGCGATCAGCACCGCCGAGCCGGACGTCGAGCTGCGGCGCCTCCGCGTGCGCGCCGCGGCCGGTCGCAACTTCGTCGAGGCGGTGATCGCCGTGCCGCCCGACGCCGCGCTGGCCGAGGGGCACGCGGTCGCCGACTCGATCGAGGACGCGGTCCGCCGCGAGCTGCCCGGCAGCGACGTCGTGGTGCACGTCGAGCCGGGCACGGCCGAGGGCGATCTGCGCGAGCGCGCCTCGGCGGCCGCGCTGACCGTGCGCGGCGTGCGCGAGGTCCACAACGTCCGCGTCGTGGACGTCGACGGGCGCCCCGAGCTGTCCCTGCACCTCAAGCTGCCGGCCGACCTCGACCTCGGCGCCGCCCACGACATCGCCTGCGCGGTGGAGCGCGCGATCGAGGAGGCGGTGCCGGAGGTCATCGACATCCACACCCACATCGAGCCGCTCTCCACCGAGGCCGAGAGCAGCCGCCCGCGGCGCGCCGAGGTCGCCGACGAGGAGCGGATCGTCAGAGAGTTGGTCCGTGAGCTGACCAGCTCGGAGCCGGAGGACCTGCGCTTCCGCATGGGTGCCGAGGGGCTCGTCGTGCTGCTCACGGTGCGGCTCGCGGGGACCCGCACGCTGGACCAGGCGCACGACGTCGCCAGCGAGCTCGAGCGGCGCATCCGGGAGCGCGCGCCGACCGTCGACGAGGTGATCGTCCACACCGAGCCGGAGGAGTCGGCCGACGAGCGCGACTCCGGCGCCGCCTCGGCGCGCTGAGCGCCGCCGCGCGGCGCGTCTCGGATCGCCGGTCGGGCGTCGTCGTCGAGGATGGGCGGGAGCCGACGCGACCCGCTGCGACCCTGGTCGAGCCGCTGCCGGCGCGGTGACGAGGATTGGGCCGGTTTGCAGGTGTTTCGGTCGCCTCGGCCGGGCCGCCGACCGATGCGCCCGACCGCGGCCGCGCCCACCGCGCGCCGGCCCGCGTGACCACCCTCAGCGCAGGTTGATCGCCGCCGACAGCGCGACCGCCGCGAACAGCGCCGCGTACCCCTGGTAGTTGGACAACAACATGATCAGCGCCCCGATCAGGAGGGCCGCCACCGTCACCAGCCAGGCGATGCGCTGCAGGGTCATCGGACCCACATTCTGGACGGTCCCCGCAAGGCCTGCCTCACGATCCGTCCGACGGGAGGCTCACACTGCCCCGCCGACTGTCCGCGAGCAGCCCGCCGGATGCGGGTTTGGCCACCGCGGACGTCGGAAAACGGCGTTGGTAAGCCGATGTCAAGACTGACAACGCTGCTAGCGTCGCCCCGACTACGACCCTCGATAGGAGGACCGCAGTGACGAAGAGCGAGTTCGTCGACCACGTCGCCCAGAAGGGCGACTTCGACAAGAAGGAAGCGGCCACGGCGGTCGATGCCGTCTTGGGCGTCATCGAGGAGACCCTCGCCCGCGGCGGCGAGATCACCTTCTCCGGCTTCGGGAAGTTCCACGTCGCCGAGCGCGGCGCGCGCGAGGGTGTCCATCCCCGCACGGGCGAGCCGATCCAGATCGCGGCGTCCAAGGTGCCGCGCTTCACGGCCGGGTCCGGCCTCAAGAAGGCCGTCAAGGGCTAGCGCCAACTGGGCGCCATGTCCGTATCTGGGGTCGCGAGGCCGACCGGCGGCGTTCACGTCGCCGACCGCCTCGCGGCCATCGTGGCCGAGCGCGAGTCGCAGCTCGTGCTCGGCCTCGACCCAGATCCGGCGCGGCTCTGGCCCGCGGCCGTCGACGCCGCGGAGGGCGCCACCGCCGCGCACCGCGCGGCGACCGCCATCGCGGCCCACTGCCGCGCGGTGATCGACGCCGTCGGCGACGCGATCGTCGGCGTCAAGCCGCAGGTCGCCTGCTTCGAGCGCCTCGGCGCGCCCGGCTGGGACGCGCTGGCCGCGACCGTCGACCACGCCCGCGCCGCCGGCCTGTTCGTCCTCGCCGACGCCAAGCGCGGCGACATCGACGTCACCGCCACCGCCTACGCGCAGGGCCTGATCGGCGCGACGCCCGGCCTCGACGGCGAGCCGATCCCCGGTCTCGGCGCCGACGCGATGACCGTCGCGCCCTACATGGGCGCCGACACGCTGCGCTCCTTCGCCGCCGTCGGGCGCGACCACGGTGCCGGCCTCTTCGTCCTGATCCGGACGTCCAACCCGGGCGCGGCCGACGTCGAGGACGCGGAGCTCGTCGCCGGTGGGACCGTCTGGCACCGCGTGGCCGGCCTCACCGCCGAGCTGGGCGCCGAGCACCTCGCGCCGGACTCGGGCCTCTCCGACGTCGGCGCCGTCCTCGGCGCCACGCATCCGGAGCACCTCGCGCGCGCCCGTGAGCTGCTCCCGCACGCGATCTTCCTGCTGCCCGGCGTGGGCGCGCAGGGTGGCCGTGTCGAGGACCTCGCACCGGCCTTCGCGCCGCACCCCGCGGCCGGCCTGGTGACCGCCTCCCGCTCCCTCGTCCGCGCCCACGAGGCCCCGGGCGCGCCATCCGAGCCCGCCACCGCCGCCCGCGCCGAGGCCGAGCGCCTGCGCACCGCCGCTTGGGCCCTGCGCTGACCCCGACCGCGCCCGCCTCCGCGCCGTCCCGGCGCACCGCGCCGTCCGCCTTCTGCCGCGTCCAGACCGATGCGCTCCCTATCCTGCGGGCCTGATGCGCCGCCGCTCACCCGCTCGCTGGCTGGCCCCGCTGGCCCTCGTGACCTGCGCGGTCGCCATCTACGCCGTCGTCGATCGGGAGCTGTTGTCCAACGGCGACGGCGGCGAGAAGACGTCCTCGACCGCGACGACGTCGGCCAAGACGACGACCACGTCGACCACGAAGCACACGACCATCAAGAAGGCCAAGACGTACATCGTGAAGTCCGGCGACTCGTTCTCGGTGATCGCCGCCAAGGAGAGCATCGACGCTGGGGCGCTCCAGGAGGCGAACCCCGACGTCGACCCCTCGGCGCTGCACCCCGGTCAGAAGCTGAAGCTGCCTCGATGACCGCCGTCACGTCCGCACCGAAGCGGGCGGCCGGCGCACTCGTCGTCGCGCTGCTGCTCGTCATCGTCCTCGCCCTCACCGCGGCCGGCCTCGGCCCCGGCGCCGCGACCGCCGGCGCGCAGAGCCAGAGCGCCGCCACCTCCACCGCGACCCCCAAGCCGCCCCAGATCCGCGCCCCCGCCGCGATCCTGGTCGAACCCTCCACCGGCGACATCGTCTTCCAGCGCAACGCCAACCAGCGCCGCGGCATCGCCTCGACGACCAAGATCATGACCGCGCTGATCACGGTCGAGCACGCCTCGCTGGACGACGTGATGACGACCGTCGACTACCACGCCACGCCGGCCGAGTCGCTGGCCGGCTTCCAGGCCGGCGAGCGCGTCACGGTCCGCGACCTCCTGCGCGCGCTGCTCGTCACCTCCGCCAACGACGCCGCCGCGACGCTCGCGCAGCGCGTCGCCGGCTCGCGCGCGAAGTTCGTCCAGATGATGAACGCCAAGGCGAAGCAGCTCGGCCTCAAGAACACGCACTTCGCCAACCCGATCGGCCTGGACAACGAGGAGAACTACTCGACGCCGTCCGACCTGGCGAAGATGACGCTGATCCTGCGCCAGAACGCGTTCCTGCGCCAGACGATCAACCTCCCGAAGGTCACGCTGACCTCCGGCGCCCACCCGCGGACGTTCCTCAACCGCAACCTCCTGGTCCGCGGCGTCCCGGCGGTCAACGGCGTCAAGACCGGCCACACCAACTCGACCGGCTACATCCTCGTCGGCTCGGCGACGCGCGACGGCGTCACGGTCATCTCGGTCGTCCTCGGCGACCCGTCCGAGGCCGCGCGCGACGCCGACTCGCTCAGCCTCCTCAAGTACGGCCTGGCCCGCTACCACGTCGTCACGACGATCAAGAAGGACCAGATCGTCGGCCAGTCCGGGCTCAGCCACCGCGACACGCACGTCAACCTCGTCGCGTCCCAGACCGTCAAGCGCGTCGCCCGGCGCGGCGACAAGATCGTCGTCACGGTCCGCGACCTGCCGACGAAGATCGACGGCCCGCTGCCCAAGGGCGCGCGCGTCGGAACCCTGACGGTCGCCGAGCGCGGCCGGCAGGTCGCGCGCGTCCCGGTCGTCACCGCCGACGCCGTCGACGCGGCCACGTTCCTCGACCGCCTGCGCGACTGGCTCGGCAGCCCGGTGACCCAGCTGCTGCTGGTCGCCTTCGCCGTGTGTAGCCTCTACCTCGTGCTGCTTCGGCGGCGCGCGGTGCGCCGCAGGCAGAGGCGACGCGCCGGCAAGGGGGCACCCGTCGCGTGATCATCACCGTCACCCTCAACGCCGCGATCGACAAGTCGCTGTCCGTCCCCAACTTCCGGCTGGGGCGGCGCCACCGCACCGTCGAGCAGCGGACGGCCGCCGGCGGCAAGGGCGTCAACATCGCCCGCGCGCTCAAGACGCTCGGCCAGCCGGTGATCGCCACGGGCTTCGCGGGCGGGCCGACCGGGACCCGGATCGTCGACCAGCTCACCGAGGAGTCGATCCTCAACGACTTCGTCCGGATCCGCGAGGAGTCGCGCACGAACACCTCGGTCTTCGACCCGACCAACGGGCAGCAGACCGAGATCAACGAGCGCGGTCCCGCCGTCTCCGCCAAGGAGATCGAGCTGTTCCGCGACAAGCTGCTCTACCTCGCGCGCGGCGCCGACATGGTGGTCATGGCCGGCTCGCTGCCGCGCGGGGTCGACCCCGACATCTACGCGGACATGATCCGCGAGCTGCGCAAGTCCGACGTCCTGACCGTCATCGACACCGACGGCGAGCCGCTGCGCCACGCCGCGCGCGCCGGCCCGGACGTCATCTCGCCGAACATGCTCGAGGCCGAGGAGCTCGTCGGGCACGAGTTCAACGACGACGAGGACCGGATCATCGCCGTCGGCGAGATGGTCGAGCAGGGCGCCCACGAGGCGATCATGACGCTGGTCGACGGGTGCGTCGCGTGCATGCTCGTCGACGGCCACGCGCAGCGCTTCCGCGTCTCGGTCTCCCCGCGCGAGGACGTCGCGGGCGTCGGCGCCGGCGACGCGTTCCTGGCCGGCTACGTCGCCGCGCGCTACTCCGGCAAGGCGCCGGCCGACTGCCTGGCCTACGGCGTCGCGTGCGGCGCCGAGTCGACCAACCACCTCGGCGCCGGCCTCGTCCAGCCGCGCGACGTCGAGAAGCTGCTCGGCGAGGTGCAGGTCCGCGCGCTCGCCGCGCCGGCGGAAGTGAGCTGAATCACAGGTCCGCTGTTCGGTTCCGTACGAACCCATTGCTACTCTGGATCATGCGTGTTTGGTTGCCGCCACATCACGCCGCAACGCCCATCCTGGACCCCGCCTGCGCGGGGTCTTTTCGTCCGGCCCCAGACCTAGGATTCGCCAATGGAGATCGAGATCGGCCGCGGGAAGAAGGCTCGCCGCGCCTATGGATTCGACGACATCGCGATCGTGCCTTCACGACGCACGCGTGACCCTGACGACGTCGACGTCTCCTGGAAGCTCGGGGATTACCGCTTCGAGTTGCCGCTGCTCGCGTCGGCGATGGACGGCGTCGTCTCACCCCGCACCGCGGGCATCATCGGCAAGCTCGGCGGCCTGGCCGTCCTGAACCTCGAGGGCATCTTCAGCCGCTACGAGGACGCCGACGAGATGCTGGAGCGGATCGCGTCCCTGCCCAAGGACGTCGCGACGCGCGAGATGCAGGACATCTACCGCGCGCCGATCGACGAGGACCTGATGGTCCAGCGCATCCGCGAGATCAAGGACCAGGGCGTCGTCACCGCCGCCTCGCTCACGCCGCAGCGCGTGAACAAGTACTACGAGAA
Organism: Baekduia sp.; assembly: GCA_036518975.1. Taxonomy (GTDB): domain Bacteria; phylum Actinomycetota; class Thermoleophilia; order Solirubrobacterales; family Solirubrobacteraceae; genus Baekduia. The sequence continues at coordinate 14,742 of DATDMD010000148.1, read as the reverse complement.
GGTCCTCGAGGCCGGTCTGGACATCCTGGTCATCCAGGGCACGGTCGTCTCGGCCGAGCACGTCTCGCAGACCACCGAGCCGCTGAACCTCAAGGAGTTCATCGCCGACCTGCCGGTCCCGGTCGTCGTCGGCGGCTGTGCCTCCTACCACACGGGCCTGCACCTGATGCGCACCGGCGCGGCCGGCGTTCTTGTAGGCGTCGGTCCGGGCGCGGCGTGCACCACGCGCGGCGTGCTGGGCATCGGCGTCCCGCAGGCGACGGCGATCGCCGACGTCGCGGCCGCCCGCTCCCAGCACATGCTGGAGACCGGCGAGTACGTCCGCGTCATCGCCGACGGCGGCATGCGCAACGGCGGCGACGTCTCCAAGGCGATCGCCTGCGGCGCCGACGCGGTCATGATCGGCTCCCCGCTGGCGCGGGCGCACGAGGCGCCGGGCCGCGGCTTCCACTGGGGCATGGCGACGTTCCACCCGACGCTCCCGCGCGGCGCCCGCGTCGCGACGACGCAGAACGGCACGCTCGAGGAGATCCTCGTCGGCCCGGCGCGCGAGAACGACGGCACGTTCAACCTCATGGGCGGCCTGCGCACCTCGATGGCGACGTGCGGCTACCAGGACATCGCCGAGTTCAACCGGGCCGAGCTGATGATCGCGCCGTCGCTGCAGACCGAGGGCAAGCAGCTGCAGACCTCGCAGAACGTGGGCATGGGCTCGCGCGGCGCGGCGGTCGCGGCCCACGGCCCGGCCGACGACCAGGCGCCGCTCGTCGCGTACTCCTCCTAGGGGCAAGGGACCGACACCTCCAACATGAGTGACCACCTCGTCACCGCGGCGACCGCGGCCACGGAGCTCGCCGACGAGTCGGCGCCCGTCGACCGCCCGACCGCGGTCGACGAGGTCGTCGTCCTCGACTACGGCGGGCAGTACTCGCAGCTGATCGCGCGGCGCGTCCGCGAGTGCGGGGTGTTCAGCGAGCTGCTGCCGCATCACGTCGGGGCCGAGGAGGTCCGGCGGCGCAAGCCCAAGGGCCTGATCCTGTCGGGCGGGCCGGCGTCGGTGTACGCCGACGGCGCGCCGAAGCTCGACCCGGAGCTGCTGGAGCTCGGCATCCCCGTGCTGGGCATCTGCTACGGGATGCAGCTGCTGGCGCTGAAGCTGGGCGGCAAGGTCGAGGGCGCGGAGGTCGGCGAGTTCGGCCGCTCGCAGCTGACGGTGCGCGAGCACGGGACGCTGTTCGACGGCCTGCCGGCCGAGCAGTCGTGCTGGATGTCGCACCGCGACACGGTCTTCGAGGCGCCGCCCGGGTTCACCGCGCTGGCGTCGTCGACGGCGTCGCCGGTCGCGGCGTTCGAGTCGGCGGAGCGCGGCGTCTACGGCATCCAGTTCCACCCCGAGGTCGTCCACACGCCCTACGGGCAGGACGTCCTGAAGCGCTTCCTCGGCGACGTCTGCGGCTGCGAGATGACGTGGTCGGCGGCGTCGATCGTCGAGGAGCAGATCGCGCGGATCCGCGCCCAGGTCGGCGACGCGAAGGTGATCTGCGGACTGTCCGGCGGGGTTGACTCGTCGGTGGCCGCCGTCCTGGTCCACCGGGCGATCGGCGACCAGCTCACGTGCATCTTCGTCGACCACGGGCTGATGCGGAAGAACGAGGGCGAGCAGGTCATCAAGGCCTTCCGCGACCAGTACAAGATCCCGCTGGTGGCCGTCGACGCCGAGGACCGGTTCCTCGACAAGCTCGCGGGCGTGAGCGAGCCCGAGGCCAAGCGCAAGATCATCGGCGCCGAGTTCATCCGCGTGTTCGAGGAGGAGGCGGCGCGGATCGGCGACGCGAAGTACCTCGTGCAGGGCACGCTGTACTCGGACGTGATCGAGAGCGGCGGCGGCACCGGCGCGGCGACGATCAAGTCCCATCACAACGTCGGTGGCCTGCCGGACGACCTCGAGTTCGAGCTGGTCGAGCCGCTGCGCGCGCTGTTCAAGGACGAGGTCCGCGCCGTCGGCGCCGAGCTGGGGCTGCCCGAGCGCCTGGTCTGGCGCCAGCCGTTCCCGGGCCCGGGCCTGGCGATCCGCGTCGTCGGCGGCGAGGCCACCAAGGAGCGCCTCGACGTCCTGCGCGACGCCGACTACATCCTGCAGGACGAGATCCGCAACGCCGGCCTGTACCGCGAGCTTTGGCAGTCCTTCTGCGTCCTGCCCGACGTCCGCACGGTCGGCGTCCAGGGCGACGAGCGCACCTACGGCTACGTGGTCGTCATCCGCGCGGTGACCTCCGACGACGCGATGACCGCCGACTGGGCGCGCCTGCCCTACGACCTCCTCGAGCAGATCGCCTCCCGCATGATCAACGAGCTGCGCGAGGTCAACCGGGTGGTGTTGGACATCACGTCCAAGCCTCCGGGCACGATCGAATGGGAGTAGGGCCCCGGGCGTTGGCGTAGGACCGCGCCGCGGCCAGGTCGGGCGCGCGCTCCGTGCGATCGGTTAGGGTCGCGAAATGGTCCGGACCCTCACCGCCGTCGCGCTCGCCGTCGTCGCCGCGCTCGTCCTCGCGGCCGCCGCCGGCGCCGCGGATCCGCAGGATCCGTTCTACCGGACGCCGACGCCGCCGAAGCGGCTGCCGGGCAAGGTGCATGGCGATGTCATCCGCCAGAAGACGCTCACCGGCGCGGCGGTGGTTCCGGGTGCGGCCACGACGCGGCTGGTCATCTACCGCTCTCAGGACGTCCACGGCTACGCCGTCCCGGTCTCCGGCGTCGTGTCGATCCCCAAGGGCCGGGAGCCGAAGGGCGGCTGGCCGGTCATCACCTACGCCCACGGCACGACCGGGATCGCGGACCAGTGCGCGCCGTCGCACGACACCACCACCTCGCCGGTCCATCCGTACAACGCCTACATCTACCCGCTGCTCACGCGCTGGCTGAAGGCGGGCTACGCGGTCGTGCGCACCGACTACCAGGGCCTCGGCACGCTCTACGACCACCAGTACCTGGTCGGCGTCACCGAGGGCCGGTCCGTGCTCGACATGGTCCGCGCCGCGCGCCAGGCGCTGCCCGGCCGGCTGTCGCGCCGCATCGCGATCGCCGGCCACTCGCAGGGCGGACACGCCGCGCTCTTCGCGGCCGCGCTGGCGCCCAAGTACACACCGGAGCTGAGCCTCCAAGGCACCGTCGCCTTCGCGCCGGCCTCGCACCTCGAGGACCAGCTCCCGCTGGCGGCCAACCTCACCCAGCCCAACCCGGGCCTGACGGCGCTCATCGCGACGATCGCCGAAGGGCTGGCCGCCGCCTACGGCGACGCCGGCATGGACCCCAAGGCCTTCGAGCTCGTCGACGCCCTGAGCGTCCCGAACGGGATCCTGCTCGGGACTGAGTCCATGTCCATGTGCCTGCCCGAGCTGGGGGCCGAGGCGACCAAGCTGGGCCTCACGCCGGCCACGACGCTCAAGCCGCCCGCCGACCTCGCCAAGCTGCGCCGGCTCCTCGGCGCCAACGACCCGTCGCACCTGAAGATCACGACCCCGCTGCTGATCGAGCAGGGCCTGGCCGACCAGACCGTCGTCCCGCTGTTCACCACCCAGCTCGCCACCGAGCTCCGGACCAACGGCGCGACGCGCCTCACCTACAACCAGGTCGCCGGCGTCGACCACGCCGGCATCACCGCCGGCGCCGGGGCGACCGCGGCGACCAAGTTCATCGAGAAGACGCTGAAGCGCCGCTAACCCGACGCGGTGACGCGCAGGACCTCTTCGGGCGAGGTCAGCCCCAGCAGCACCTTCTCGCGGCCGTCCTCGCGCAGGCGCTTCATGCCCTTGCGGACGGCGGCGGCGCCGATCTCGTCGGCGGAGGCGCGGCGCAGCACCAGCGAGCGCATCTCCTCGTCCATCAGCAGGATCTCGAAGATGCCGATCCGGCCCCTGTAGCCCGTCTGGTTGCAGCGGTCGCAGCCGCCCGGCTTGTGGATCTCGACCGGCCCGTCGACCACGAACCCGTGGTCGAGCATGACGTCGGCCTCGACGCGCATGGCCTTCTTGCAGTGGTCGCAGAGCTTGCGCGCCAGGCGCTGGGCGACGACGCAGTCGACCGCGCTGGACAGCAGGAACGGCTCGACGCCCATGTCCAGCAGGCGCGAGACCGCGTTCGGCGCGTCGCGCGTGTGGAGCGTTGACAGGACCAGGTGTCCCGTCAGCGCCGCCTCGACCGCGATGTGCGCGGTCTCGCCGTCGCGGATCTCGCCGACCATGATGATGTCGGGGTCGGCGCGCATGATCGCCTTCAACCCGCCGGCGAACGTCATCTTCGCCTTGTTGTTGATGGCCATCTGCTTGACGCCGTCCATCCGGTACTCGACCGGGTCCTCGACGGTGACGATCGTGCGCGTGCCGTTGTTGACGTGCGCGAGGCACGAGTACAACGTGGTGGACTTGCCCGAGCCGGTCGGGCCGGTCACGAGCACGCCGCCGTAAGGCCGCGCCATCGCGGCCTCGACGCTCTGGCGGTCGGCCTCGAGCATCCCGATCTGCTCCAGCCCGACGGGGGCGGAGCTGGAGTCCAGGATGCGGGCCACGACCGCCTCGCCGTGGACCGTCGGCAGCGTCACGACGCGCAGGTCGATCTCGTGCCCGTCGATCTTCAGCGAGACGCGGCCGTCCTGCGGCGTGCGGCGCTCGGCGATGTCCAGGTTGGACATCACCTTGAGGCGCGACACGACGCCGACCGACATGCGGCGCGGGATGGTCACGGCGGAGTCGAGCATCCCGTCCACGCGGAAGATCACGTGCATGTCCTCGGAGGACGGGTCGAAGTGGATGTCCGAGGCGCCGCGGCGGATCGCGCGCTTCAGGACCGAGTTGACCAGCTTGATGATCGGCGCCTGGTCGTCGGCGCCCAGGTCGGTGACGTCGGAGTCGGGGACGGCGGACAGGTCGACGTCGGTCGAGCCGTCGCCGTCCTCGCCGGCGGTCAGGTCCGGGAGGTCGTTGCCGAGCCGGACGCTGAGGCGGTGGATGTCGTCGTAGGCGGCGACGACCGGGCGCACCGCCATGCCCGTGATCATCGTCACGTCGTCGATCGCCAGCATGTTGGCCGGGTCGGCCATCGCGAGCAGGAGCTGGCCGTCGTCGTCCTGGCCGACGGGGATCGCGTCGTAGCGGCGGACGAAGCCCGGGTCGACGAGGCGGGCGAGGTCGTTGTCGATCTTGAAGATCGTCAGGTCGATGCGCTCGATGCCGAACCGCTCGGCCAGCACGCGGGCCAGCTGCTGCGGCGTGAGCACGCCGTCCTCGATCAGGACGCGGCCGGTCAGGCGGCCGGACTCGCGGGCGTGGGCGACCGCGCGCTCGACGTCCTCCTCCTTGGCGAACCCCAGCTCGACGACGACCTGGCCGATCAGGCGGGTCGAGCGACCACGCGACAGCGGGGGGATCAGGCCGGGGACGTCCGAGACCGCCTCGAGGTCGGGGAGCGGCGGGACGGCGGGCGCTGTCGTGGTGCTGCGGCTGGGCGGAGGGACCGACACACCTGCTACGTCGGCCGCTCTCGTACGCAGGTCCAGCCCCTGGACGGATGTTGCAGCGCGGACGTGTCACCGCGCGGACGATCGGGTCCCGAACGACCCGCACGGCCGCGCCGGCGCGTACTCGCTAGACTCAGCGGGCTGGATCGGGTCGCCGCGACGACCCACTGCGGTTCGATCCTTCTCCCCGGAGAGCCCGCGTTCGAGCCCGAGTCCCTACAATCGTCCGTCGCCGCGCGCCCTGACGCGCGGCTACATCTACGCCGTGAAGACCTACGTCGCCAACTCAACCACCCGCGAGCGCAACTGGCTCGTCGTCGATGCCAACGGCCAGACTCTTGGCCGGCTCGCGACGCAGATCGCCGACGCTCTGCGAGGCAAGCGCAAGCCCGAGTACACCCCGCACGTCGACACCGGTGACTTCGTCATCGTCGTCAACGCGGAGAAGATCTCGGTGAGCGGCAACAAGCGCACAGAGAAGCGCTATTACCGCCACTCCGGCTACCCCGGTGGGATCAAGTCCCGCACGCTGGAGGAGATGCTCGAGCGCCGTCCCGAAGAGGTCATCCGGCTCGCGGTCAAGGGCATGTTGCCCCGCAACCGCCTCGCCCGCAAGCAGCTCACGAAGCTGAAGGTCTACGCCGGCCCGGAGCATCCGCACGTCGCGCAACAGCCTCAGCCCCTGGAGATCAACTCTTAGGCATGTCCGACCAGACGCCGCAGGACCCGAAGGACGAGCAGGAGACCCCGACGCCGGACGGCGCCGAGGCTCCGGCCGAGGAGACGACCCCGACTCCGCCGGAGGCTCAGGCCGCCGACGAGGCGCCCGAGGCGCCCGCCGCGGAGGAGGCTCCGGCCGCCGCCGAGGAGGCGCCCGCCGCCGCCGAGGCTGCTCCGGCCGCTGAGGCTCCGGCCGCCGAGGCCGCTGAGGCTCCGGCCGCTGAGGCTCCGGCCGCCGCCGCGCCGCAGGCCGAGGAGGTCGACGAGGACTACGAGGAGCCCACGCCGCGCGTCAAGCCGGCGATCCCGGGCGCCGACCTCGAGGTCGACATCGTCCTGGACGGCGAGGACAGGGTCAGCTCCTGGTCGGAGGACGAGGATCCCGACGCGGACGACGCCCCGACGTCGACCGACGAGCAGGACGTCGTCGAAGAGAAGCCGATCACGGCGCAGATCCAGCTCGCCGCCGACGCGCGCTACCGCGCGACCGGCAAGCGCAAGACCGCGATCGCCCGCGTGATCCTCAAGCCCGGCACCGGCAACTACGTCATCAACGGCCGCACGCTGGACGAGTTCTTCCCGCGCGCCACGCTGCAGAAGACGATCCGCCAGCCCCTGGAGACGGTGGGCTACGAGGACCGGATGGACGTCATCGCCCGCATGCACGGCGGCGGCGTCTCGGCCCAGGCGGGCGCGCTGCGGCACGGCATCTCGCGCGCGCTGCTCGAGGCGGATCCCAACCTCCGCACCGAGCTCAAGCGGCGTGGCTTCCTGACGCGTGACGCGCGCGCCAAGGAGCGCAAGAAGGCCGGCCTCAAGAAGGCCCGCAAGAAGCCGCAGTTCAGCAAGCGCTAGGCGCCGCGTTGGCGCGCCGGCTCTTCGGAACCGACGGCGTCCGCGGCGTCGCCGGCCAGGTCCTCACCGCGGACCTGGCTCTGCGGCTGGGCCGTGCCGTCACGGCCCAGTCGCGGAACGAGCGCCCGCAGGTGCTCGTCATCCGCGACACGCGCGAGTCCGGCGAGATGCTGGAGTCCGCGCTCGCGGCCGGCATCACCTCGGCCGGCGGCGACGTCCTGCTGGGCGGCGTCCTCCCGACGCCCGCCGCGCCGCTGCTCATCGGCCGCTACGGGTTCGACCTCGCGGCGGTCATCAGCGCGTCGCACAACCCGTACGCCGACAACGGCATCAAGTTCTTCGGCCCGGACGGCTACAAGCTGTCCGACGAGGCCGAGGCCGCGATCGAGGCCAGGATGGAGGCCGAGGCCGCCGGCGAGCGCCCCGGCACGGGCACCGCGATCGGCCGCGTCCGCGTCCTGCACGGCACGCTCGAGGACTACCTGCGCGAGCTCCAGACGCGGTTCGGCGCGCTGGACCTCTCCGGCACCGACGTCGTCCTGGACTGCGCCAACGGCGCGACCTACCAGGCGGCGCCCGAGATCTTCCGGCGCCTCGGCGCCCGCGTGACGGTCCTGGCCCACGAGCCCGACGGCCGCAACATCAACGCCCGCTGCGGCTCCACGCACCTCGACGGGCTGGTCGCCGCGATCACCGCGGGCGGCCATGACGTCGGCTTCGCGTTCGACGGCGACGGCGACCGCGTCCTGGCCGTCGACCGCGACGGCGTGGTCGTAGACGGCGACGAGCTGATCGCGCTGGCCGCCCTGTCGCTGCGCGAGACCGGCAGGCTGATCGGCGGCGTGGCGGTGACCGTCATGTCCAACTACGGCTTCCACGTCGGCATGCGCGAGGCGGGCATCGAGGTCGCGATCACGTCGGTCGGCGACCGCTACGTCCTGGAGGAGCTGCGCGAGCGTGGCTGGTCCCTGGGCGGCGAGCAGTCGGGCCACATCATCGACATGGGGTTCGTGCCGTCCGGCGACGGGATCGCGTCGGCGCTGCTGACGCTCGAGGCGCTGCGCGGCGGCGACCTCTCCCAGCGCGCCGCGATGGAGAAGATCCCGCAGCGGCTCGTCAACGTCCCGGTCGGCGACCGCGACGCCGCGATGACGAGCCCGGAGCTGGCCGCCGCGATCGAGCGCGAGAGCGAGGGCCTGGAGGGCCGCGGCCGCGTCCTGGTGCGCCCGTCGGGCACCGAGCAGCTCGTGCGCGTCATGGTCGAGGCGCCCTCGCAGGACGAGACGGACGCGGTCTGTGAACGGCTCGTGACGATCGTGCGCGACACCGCCGCAGCGGCCTGAGACGGGCCGCCAGACTGCCCCGACGGTCAGGGCGGGCGCGGGGTCCGTTGGTACGCTCGTCGCCTTATGTGTGGCATCGTCGGATACGTCGGCCAGCGCCCCGCGCAGGAGATCCTCCTCGCCGGGCTCCAGAAGCTCGAGTACCGCGGCTACGACTCCGCGGGGATCTCGGTGATCGCGTCGGACGACACGATCGAGTCGGTCCGCGCGGTCGGCAACCTGGCCAACCTGCGGGCGGCGATCGACGCGCTGCCGGTGCCCTCGGACGAAGATGGCGCGGTCGCGGTCGCCACGCATCCGCCCACCACCGGGATCGGCCACACGCGCTGGGCGACCCACGGGCGCGTCAACGAGTCCAACGCCCACCCGCACTTCGACACGACCAACCGCGTGCACGTGGTCGTCAACGGGATCGTCGAGAACTACCTGGCGCTCAAGCACCGCCTCGCCGACATGGGCGCGCAGTTCACGAGCGAGACCGACGCCGAGGTCATCGCGCACCTCATCTCCCACCACCTGGCCGCCGGCTCCCTGATCGAGGCCGTCCGCGCCGCCTACGCCGAGCTCCAGGGCCACTTCGCGTTCGTCGCGATGACGCTCGACGAGCCCGAGGTCCTGGTCGGCGCCCGCAAGGAGTGCCCGCTGATCGTCGGCCGCGGCGAGGGGGAGACGTTCCTGGCCTCCGCGATCCCGGCGTTCCTGGCCCACACGCGCAAGGTCCAGTACATCGAGAACGGCGAGCTGGTCGTCATCCCGCCGCAGGGCACGCGCTTCCTGACACCCGCGGGCGAGGACCTGGAGCGCGAGGTCGTCGAGATCGACTGGGACGAGGAGACCGCCGAGAAGGGCGGCTTCGACACCTTCATGTTGAAGGAGATCCACGAGCAGGCCGACGCTGTCGCCGAGACGATCGCGGACCGCACGGTCCGCGCCGACGGCGTGGACCTCGCCGACGAGGCCGCGTTCGACGAGGAGCTCCTGCAGGACGTCAACCGCATCATCGTGGTCGCGTGCGGCACGTCGTACCACGCGGGCCTGATCGGCCGCTACGCGATCGAGGAGTGGGCGCGCCTCCCGGTCGAGATGGACATCGCCTCGGAGTACCGCTACCGCAACCCGGTGGTCGGCCCCGGCGACCTGGTCATCGGCATCACGCAGTCGGGCGAGACGGCCGACACGCTGGCCGCGATGCGCCTGGCCCGCGACCGCGGCGCGCGCGTCGTGGCGATCACCAACGTCATGGGGTCGCAGGCCACGCGTGACGCCGACGGCGTGCTGTACACCCGCGCGGGGCTGGAGATCGGCGTCGCCGCGACCAAGACGTTCGTCTGCCAGGTCGCCGTCATGTACATGTTGGGCCTGCGCCTCGGTGAGCTCCGCGGGACGCTCGGCGCCGAGGAGCGCACGAGGCTCGTCGGCGAGCTCAAGCGCGTCCCGCACGAGATCGACGTGCTGTTGAAGGGCCTGGACCTCGACGCCGTCGCCGCCAAGCACTTCCGCCAGGAGTTCTTCCTGTACCTGGGGCGCCACGTCGGGCTGCCGGTCGCGCTGGAGGGCGCGCTGAAGCTCAAGGAGATCTCCTACATCCCGACCGACGCCTACGCGGCCGGCGAGATGAAGCACGGCCCGATCGCGCTGCTGGACGAGTCGACGCCGGTCGTGTGCATCGCGACCGACTCGCCGATCCTCGACAAGGTGGTGTCCAACGTCCAGGAGGTCCGCGCCCGCGGCGCGCACGTGATCGCCGTGGCGTCGGAGGGCAACATCGAGATCGGGGAGCACGCCGAGGAGGTCGTCCGGATCCCGGCGATGGACTGGATGCTCCAGCCGCTGCTCGCGGTGATCCCGCTCCAGGTGCTGGCCTACAAGATCGCGCGCCTGCGCGGGCTGAACGTGGACCAGCCGCGCAACCTGGCGAAGACCGTCACCGTCGAGTAGGCGGCCGTCGAGCCTACGCCCCGGATCGTCGTGGCTGGGGCCGCCGGGCGAGCGCAGGAGGGCGGCCGCCCTTCAAGCCGGTCGGTGGTTCCAGGCGCGACGAGGCGGCGTGTAGGGTCGGCGGCGTGAGTGGGGTCGGGCTGGACTTGCTGGAGATCGAGCGGTTGGAGGCGGCGCTGGAGCGCCGGCCCGCGCTGGCCGAGCGGCTGTTCACGCAGGCCGAGCGTGACTACGCGGCGGGGCGGCAGCGGCCGGCGCAGCACCTCGCCGCGCGGTTCTGCGCGAAGGAGGCGGTCGCCAAGGCGCTGCACCTCGAGGCGTGGTCGTGGCAGGACATCGAGGTGCTCTCGACGCCCGAGGGCGGGCCGCCGCGCGTGGTCCTGCACGGGGCGCTGGCCGGACGCGGGATCGTCGTGGACGTGTCGCTGACGCACTCGCGGGGAACGGCCGGAGCCGTGGCGGTGGTGCGCTCATGACCCCTCGCGGTCTTCCTATAGGCCTTGATCCGCTGCTCGACGTCGAGCAGCTGCGGGCCAGCGACAAGCGGGCGATCGAGGAGCTCGGGATCCCCGGCGTCCAGCTGATGGAGACCGCGGCGGAGGGGCTGGCGCGGGTCGTGGTGGGCGTCGCGCCGGCGGGCCCGGTGGTCGTCGTCTGCGGCGGCGGCAACAACGGCGGCGACGGCTACGCGGCCGCGCGGCTGCTGCGGGGCGCGGGCCGCGCGGTGCGCGTCCTGCACACGAGCGACCCCGCGCGGCTCACCGGCGACGCGGCCACGATGCGCGACCGGCTGCCCGGGGATCCGCCCGAGCCGTTCGACGCCGCGGCGCTCGACGAGGCCGAGGTCGTGGTCGACGCGATGCTCGGCACCGGCTTCTCCGGCGCGCCGCGCGAGCCGGTCGCCGGCGCGATCGCGGCCATCAACGCCTCCGCGGCGCTGGTCGTCGCGGCCGACGTGCCGTCGGGCGTGGACGCGGCGACGGGCGCGATCGCGACGGTCGCGGTCTGGGCCGACATCACGGCCACGTTCCACGCCGCGATGCCGGGCCTGTGGATCCGGCCGGGCAAGGCCCACGCCGGCCTGGTCGAGGTCGTCGACATCGGGATCCCCGAGGACGGCGACCCGGTCGTGCCGTACATCGGCCTGATCTCCGAGCGGATCCTGCTGTCCTATCCGCGGCGCGGGCAGGACTCGACGAAGTTCGTCTCCGGCCACGTCCTGGTCGCGGGCGGCGCGCGCGGGCTCACGGGCGCGCCGTCGCTCTCGTCGCTGGCCGCGATGCGCGCGGGCGCCGGGTACGTGACCGCGTGCGTGCCGGGGTCGTTGAACGACATCTTCGAGGTCAAGCTCACCGAGGTCATGACCGCGCCGCTGGTCGACCACGACGGCGCCCACGTGGAGCGCGGCGCCGACGAGGTCGTCGAGCGCGCGCGCCAGCGCGGGGGCGCGCTGGTGCTCGGGCCGGGTATCGGGCGCAGCGACGGCGCGCTGGCGTTCGCGCGGCGCGTGGCGGCCGAGGCCGATGTCGCGCTCGTCCTGGACGCCGACGGGCTCAACGCGCACGCCGAGCGCCTGGAGACGCTGGCGGGCCGCAGCCACCCGGCGGTCCTCACGCCGCACGCCGGCGAGCTCGCCCGCCTGCTGGGGCTCGAGTCGTCGGCGGTCGAGGCGCACCGGCTGGACCACGTGCGCGAGGCCGCGCGGCGCGCCGGGTCGATCGTCGTGCTCAAGGGCGACGACACGATCGTGGCCGAGCCGGAGGGCCGCGTCGGGATCTCGCGCGGGGCCTCGCCGGCGCTGGCGACGGCCGGGACCGGCGACGTCCTGTCCGGCGTCCTGGGCGCGTTCCTGGCCCGCGGCATGGAGCCGTTCGAGGCGGCCTGCGCCGCGGTCTTCGCCCACGCCGAGGCGGGCCGCCGCGCCGCCGCCGCGCTCGACGGGCCCGACGGCGTGATCGCCTCCGACGTCGTCGAGCAGCTGCCCCACACGCTGAGCGCGGACCGCCTCGAATAGAGTCACGCCCTTCAATGGCCGCCACCACCGTCGCCGAGATCATGGAGCGCGATGCGCCGTCGATCGCGCTCGAAGCGAGCATCGAGGACGTCGTCGCGCAGTTCAAGGAGCAGGACGTGCCGATGCTGCCGGTGGTCAACGAGGGCGGGCGCTGCGTCGGCGTGGTCACCGAGAAGGACCTCGTGATCGTCGGCGAGGAGGGCGACCTCCACATCCCGCACTACATCGAGCTGTTCGGCGGCCTGGTCTTCTTCCCGCCCGAGCTCCGGGTCTTCGAGAAGCGCCTCAGGAAGGCCGGCGCGCTGAAGGTCCAGGACCTGATGACCGAGCCGCCGGTGGTGGTGGAGCCCGAGACGACCGTGCACGAGGCCGCGCACCTGATCGTCGAGCGCGGCCACAGCCGGCTGCCGGTGGTCGAGCACGGGCGCTACCTCGGGCTCGTCACGCGCGCCGACGTCCTCGGGGCGTTGGGCGTCCTGGAGGGCTAGCGGATGCCGGTCCGCGCGCTGGCGCGCGTGAACCTGAGCGCGATCGAGCGCAACGTCGCGCAGCTGGCCCGCGAGGCGCCGGGCAGCGTGGTCTGCGCGGTCGTCAAGGCCGACGGCTACGGGCACGGCATGGTCGCGTCGGCGCGGGCGGCGCTGGGCGGCGGGGCGACGTGGCTGGCGGTCGCGACTGCGAACGAGGCCCGCGACCTGCGGGCCGGGATCGGCGACGACGACCTCCGGATCCTGGTCCTGGGCGCCCTGAGCGACGAGGAGCTGCCGATCGCGCTGGACGCCGGCGCCGACATCTCGGTCTGGACCGTCGAGCGCGCGCGGGCGCTCGCCGAGGGCGGCCGGTCCGCGCGGGTGCACGTCAAGCTCGACACCGGGCTCGGGCGGCTGGGGACGCGCTCGGTCGAGGAGGCGACCGCGGTGGTCGAGGAGGTGGCGGGCGCCGAGGGGCTGGAGCTTGCCGGCCTCTGGACGCACTTCGCGACCGCCGACGAGCGCGGCGACCAGTTCTTCGGCGAGCAGCTCGCGCGCTTCCGGGCGTGGGCGGAGCCGCTGCGCGCCGAGCATCCCGGCGTCCTGCTGCACGCGGCCAACAGCGCGGCGCTGCTGCGCGATCCGGCGTCGCACTTCGACCTCGTCCGGCCGGGCGTCGCGATCTACGGCATGGACCCGTTCGGCGACGACCCCGCGCAGCGCGACCTCGAGCCCGCGCTGGAGTTGGTGTCCTATGTGGCGGCGCTCAAGACGGCCGAGCCGGGGGACAGCGCGGGCTACGGCCGGCGCTTCGTCGCGCAGCGCGAGACGCGGCTGGCGACCGTGCCGATCGGCTACGGCGACGGCTGGCGCCGCGGGCTGTCGAACAACTCCGAGGCGCTCCTGCACGCCCGGCGGATCCCGCTGGTCGGGACCGTGTCGATGGACAACGTGACGTACGACGTCGGCGCGGCCGGGCTGGAGGCCAAGGTCGGCGACGGCGTGGTCCTGATCGGCGCCCAGGGCGCCGAGCAGATCACCGCGGAGGACGTCGCGCGCCGGCTCGACACCATCAACTACGAGATCACCACGGGCCTCACGGCGCGCGTCCCGCGCGAGCACCACCGCGACGGGGCGCCCGTCGAGCCGCGGGGTGCGGAGCCGGCGTGAGCGAGGCGGCGCTCCACGCGGTCCGCTCGGCGCTGGCCGGCGAGCCCGCCTGGATCGTGGGCGGTGCCGTGCGCGACGAGCTGCTCGGGCGGCCGGTGGCCGACGTGGACGTCGCGATCGCGGGCGCGGGCGGCACGGTGCGCGGTGCGGCCAAGGCGCTGGCGCGCGCGGTCGGCGGTCCGGCGTTCGAGCTGTCGGGCGAGTTCGGCGCGTGGCGCGTGATCGGGCCGGAGCGGGCGTGGCAGGTCGACGTCAGCCCGCTGCAGGGCGCGACGATCGAGGAGGACCTGTCGCGGCGCGACTTCACGGTCAACGCGATGGCGCGGCCGGTCGAGGGCGAGGGTGGCGCGGTGGTCGATCCGTACGGCGGCGCCGAGGATCTCGCCGCCCGGCGCCTGCGGATGGTCGCGCCGGCGTCGTTCGCCGACGACCCGCTGCGCGTCCTGCGCCTGGCGCGCTTCGCGTGCGAGCTGGAGCTGGTGCCGGACCCGGAGACGGTCGCGGCCGCCGCGGCGCATGCCGCGCAGATCGAGCGCGTCTCGGTCGAGCGCGTCTTCGCCGAGCTCAAGCGCGTCCTCGCGGCCGATCGCGTTCTTGAAGGACTCGAGTTGATGGACGTGCTCGGCCTGACGCCGCACGTCCTGCCGGAGCTGAGCGCGCTGCGCGGCGTCGAGCAGAACCACTACCACCACCTCGACGTCCACGACCACACGATCG
>DATDMD010000147.1:0-90656 GCA_036518975.1 Baekduia sp. | reverse complement strand
GTCGGCGGTGTGGGTTGAGCGGGACTTGGCGGTGATGGTGGGGGTGAAGCGGTAGGGCGTGGCCGCGCCCGCCGCGCGGCGAGGCGCGCCTGGTGAGGCGCGCCGCCGCGCCGCGCCGGGGTGAGCCGCGCTGCGCCGGGTGACGCGCGCCCGGACGACGAACGGCCGCCGAGAAGCGGGCGCCGGGTAAGCGCGCCCCGGAACCACGAACGCCCGCCAAGAAGGCGGGCGCCGGAGGGGTCGAGGGGTCTACGGGAACGTGCCGGCGTCATCCCCTCCGCCGGCAGCGCTGGGGAGAGTGCTAGGCGATCGTGGTGCCGCAGGAGGTGCAGCGGCCGCCGACCGGCGCGGGCCCGGCGCTGTAGCGAGGCACCATGGTCTCGCCGCAGGCCAGGCACGCGACGGTGCGGTGAGCGGTCAGGTCCTCCCAGACCCCGACCAGCAAGTCGTCGAGCGTCGGGCCTGCGGGCACCGCGCGCTCGGGCTCGCGCGGAGCGGAGATCCGCTCGGCGCGCAGCTCCTCGTGCTCCTCGATCGGATCGAGGATCGAGGGGCGGAAGAGGTCCAACGTCAGGGTCGCACTCATGTCACACGCTCCGGAAGAGGCCGACGACGCGTCCCATGATCCGCACGTCCTTCGAGCGGATCGGCTCCATCGTCGCGTTCTCGGGCTGAAGGCGGATGTGGTCGCTCTCGCGGAAGAACCGCTTGACCGTCGCCTCCTCCCCCACCAGCGCCACGACGATGTCACCGTCGGCAGCGTTGTCCTGCTTGTGGACGACGACGTAGTCGCCCTCCAAGATCCCCGCGTCCTTCATCGACTCGCCGCGGATCCGCAGGACGTACTCGCCCTGGTCGCCGCCCGCCACCGGCGGGACCTCCACGTACTCCTCGATGTTCTCCTCGGCCAGGATCGGCTGACCCGCGGCGACCGAGCCGACGAGCGGGAGACCGACCGGCCGGACGAACGAACTGACGTTCTCCACGGCGTCCTGCACCGCGCTGCCGACCGCGGACGAGGCCTTGTCCAGCAGCTCGAGCGCACGCGGCTTTGACGGATCGCGCCGCAGCAGACCCAGCTTCTCGAGGTTCGCCAGGTGCGCGTGCACCGTCGAGGACGATGCGAGGCCGACGGCCTTGCCGATGTCCCGCACCGTCGGCGGATACCCGTGCTTGGCCGAGTAGCGCTTGATGAAGTCGAAGATCTCCTGCTGGCGCTTGGTCAGATCCACCGGGGGCACCTCTCGCCTCTCGCATCGTCTCGGTCGAACATGTGTTCGTGAAGGTAGCGGGGTGGGCAGACGGAATCAAGGCGACCGTCGCACGAGGACCCCTCTCGATATGCTCATCACGCCTGTCACGCGCCGGTGGCGGAATTGGTAGACGCGCAAGGTTGAGGGCCTTGTGGGGAAATTTCCCCGTGGAGGTTCGAGTCCTCTTCGGCGCATGAAACGAAAGCCCCGCGATTGCGGGGCTTTTGTCGTTCTGAGGTGGATCGCCGCCGAGAGCTGCTCGAACGCTCTGGGCTCGTGCCCCACAGATTTGCCCCACAAACGACTCGCCGAATGGGGTCATGCGGCGTGCCCCACGAGGGTCAAGCCCAGGGTCTCGAGGAGACCGGCCAGCGCGAGAACACGATGGTGATCGTGGTCTCTGACAGCGGCCCCAACGGCTCGGTCAACGAGTGCAAGGTCATCAACGGGATCCCCGACGACATCAACGAGAACCTCGCCATGCTCGACGAGGGCGGCCGACGACCTACAACCAGACGTCGCCGGTGTCGACCTCGTCGATGTTGGCGCCCACAGGCTTGGTTGCTCGCGGGTCACCCACAGCAGCGGCTTGCCGGATCTCGTCCGGTGTGGGTGATGTGTGCGGGTGCAGCGACGTATTGCATTGGGAGCGTCGTGGCCGGCGCCGCGAGGTGATCTTCGTTCGGCCTAAGGAGCGCAGCTCAGCGCGAGGAGCGGAGCCTGATGAGCACCCCCACCGCCACACACAACGATTCCGCAGGCGAGGGCTCCGGCGCGGGACGCGTGCGCGTGCAGCCGGGACGGGTGGAGCATCTCACGCGGGCGGAGCGTGCGGCGAGGGGGAAGTTCGTGCGCGTCGAGGTGCCGCGCTCCTTGCATGCCGGGTGGGAGCCGGCGCCGGGTCGGCGTGATCCCGTCGACGTGCTCGAGGAGCAGGCGCAGACGCGTGTCCCGGAGCTGGTGCCGATCCGCTACGGGCGCATGCTCGTCTCGCCGTTCACGTTCTACCGCGGCGCGGCTGCCCTGATGGCGGCAGACCTCGCGGATGCGCCGCGGACGGGTCTCGAGGTCCAGCTCTGCGGCGACGCGCATCTGTCGAACTTCGGTGCGTTCGCGGCTCCCGACCGGCGGCTCGTCTTCGGCGTCAACGACTTCGACGAGTCGCTGCCCGGACCGTTCGAATGGGACGTCAAGCGTCTCGTGGCGAGCTTCGCGGTCGCCGGCCGCGATCGCGGCTTCAGCCGGACGCAGCGCAACAGGGTCAATCTGGCCGGGGCGAATGCC
The DNA here is from genome assembly GCA_036518975.1 of Baekduia sp. Lineage (GTDB taxonomy): Bacteria > Actinomycetota > Thermoleophilia > Solirubrobacterales > Solirubrobacteraceae > Baekduia. Next base: position 88,119 of record DATDMD010000147.1, on the reverse strand, counting down.
TATCGGGAGGCGATGCGCGACTTCGCCCAGATGCGTGCGCTCGACCTCTGGTATGCCCGTCTCGACGTCGATGACGTGGCCCGGCAGTGGGCCGCGCAAGCGTCCGCCAAGCAGCTCAAACGCTTCGACCGTAATGTCGCCAAGGCGCGTACGAAGGACAGCATGCGGGCCTTCGACCGGCTGACCCGGCTCGTCGACGGCGAGCCCCGGATCGTCAGTGACCCGCCGCTGATCGTCCCGATCGAGGAGCTCGCCTCTTTGGACCAGCGCGCCGCGCTGGACGACGCGATCCGCGGCGTGATCCGCTCGTACCGGCGCACGCTGGCGGGGGACCGCCGCCACCTGCTCGAGCGCTTCCGCTACGTGCATGCCGCGCGCAAGGTGGTCGGTGTCGGCAGCGTCGGCACGCGCGCGTGGGTCGTGCTGATGCTCGGCAACGACGGCGGGGACCCGCTGTTCCTGCAGCTCAAGGAGGCCGAGGCGTCGGTGCTCGAGCCCTACCTGGGCAAGAGCGAGCACGCGAACCACGGGCAGCGCGTCGTCGAGGGCCAGCGGCTGATGCAGTCGGCCAGCGACATCATGCTCGGCTGGTTCCGAACGGACGGCTTTGACGGCGTCCGACGCGACTTCTACATCCGCCAACTCTGGGACGGCAAGGGGTCGGCGCTCGTCGAGGCCATGGACCCGGCCGGGCTGGCCGTGTACGCGCAGGTCTGCGGCTGGACGCTCGCGCGCGCCCACTCTCGCTCCGGCGACTCGGTGGCGATCGCCAGCTACCTCGGCTCCGGCGACAGCTTCGACCGCGCGATGGCGTCGTTCGCCGAGACCTACGCCGATCAAAACGACGCGGACTACGCCGCGCTCCGGCGCGCCGTCGACGCCGGGACGATCGCTGTCGAAACGGGCCTGTAGCGCGCCCGTATGGCAACCTCGGCCAGCGCACCGCGCAACCGTCTACAAGCCGCCGGTCGACCGGTTGCTCGCGACGATCCGCCTGGGCCGCGGGCCGCGCTTCGTGCCCATGCCGTTCGCAGCCGCCTGGATGCGCTGCGCCCTGCTGGTCGCCGCCACGTTGCCGGACGAGCCCGCTCCGAGCGCAGAGACCGTCGGGACACCCGGCGTCGTCACCGTCGGGGGTTCCGCCCGTGAGGTTGATCCCTCCGTGGCTGCGCGGATACGAGCGCGCATGGCTGCCCGTCGACGTGTTAGCCGGGCTGACCGTCTGGGCGCTCATGGTCCCGCAGGCGTTGGCCTACGCCGGGATCGCGGGGGTGCCGGTCCAGAACGGTCTCTACGTGATGCCGCTCGCGGTCGTCGGCTATCTGCTGCTGGGCAGTTCGCGCCACCTCTACGTCGGTCCCAGCGCGACGGTGGCGACGCTGTCCGCCTCGACGGTCGCCCTCGTCGGCGGCGCGAGCACGGGCTCGGCCGAGTACATCGCCCTGACCGTTGCGCTCACGTTCATGGTGGGCGTGATCTACGTCGCAGGCGGGCTCGCCCGGATGGGGTTCGTCGCCCGCTTCTTCGCGCGGCCCGTGCTCGAGGGCTTCATCGTCGGGCTCGGCCTCTACATCGCCATCGGCCAGCTCCCGAAGGTGGTGGGCATCAAGAAGCCGTCAGGCGACACGCTCTCGGTGCTCGCGAACACCATCGCCGACGTCGGGAGCTGGCAATGGACCACGGTCGCCGTCGGGATCGTCGCGCTGGCCGCGCTGTTCGCGTTCGCACGCTTCGCGCCGAAGCTCCCAGGCGTGATCATCGTGGTCGCGCTCGCGATTCTCGCATCCAAGGCGTTCGACCTGCAGGACCACGGTGTCGCGATCGTCGGCGACGTGCCGACCGGCTTCCACTTCGTCGCACTGTCGAGCGTCTCGGCGGACGACCTCGTGAAGATGCTCCCCGGCGCCTTCGCGATCGTGATCGTGGGGCTGGCGCAGGCGCTCGCGATCGCCAAGAGCTACGCCGCGAAGTACCACTACCCGGTCGACGCGAACCGCGAGATGCTCGGCTACGGCGCCGCGAACATCGGGGCCGGGGCGCTCCAGGGCTACACCGTCACCGGCGGGCTCTCGGCGTCGGGGGCGGCCGAGCGCGCCGGCGCGAAATCCCCCGCCGCCTTCCTCGTGAGCGCACTGATGGCGCTGCTGACGATCCTCTTCCTCGCCGGGCTGTTCGCCGACCTCCCGCAGCCGGTCCTCGGCGCGATCGTCATCTGGGCCGTGTCGGGGATGATCAAGCCAGGGCGCGTCACGCAGTACTGGCACGCGCAGTCACTGGAGTTCTGGGCCTCGCTCGGCGCCCTGCTCGGAGTGCTCGTCATCAACATCCTCCCGGGCGTCGCGATCGGCGTCGCACTCAGCTTCATCCTGCTGATCCACACCATCGACCACCCGCACATCGCCTCGCTCGGACGCAGTCGCGACGGTGCGCGCTACACCGACCTGGAGGACGACCCGGAGGCCACGGCGATCCCCGGCGTGCACATCCATCGCTTCGAGGCGGAGCTGATCTTCGCCAACGCCGACATCTTCCAGGACGACCTCCTCGCGCGGATCGGCGCGGCCGACCCGCCGCCCCACACGGTCATCCTCGACTTCGAGGCGGTCAGCCAGGTGGACGTGACCGGAGCGCAAACGCTCCTGTCCGTCCACGACACGCTCGAGGCGCGCCACATCCGGGTGATCGTCGCCCGCGCGAAAAGCAGCGTGCGCGACTCGCTGCGTCGCAACGGGGTCGCCGCCGTCCTCGGCGAAGACAACCTCGTGCCGAGCGTCGACCGCGCGGTCCAGGCCATCCAGGCCCAACCGACGTCCGTCCACTTCACGTGAGCCTGTCGCGGAAACCAGGTCTCGTCCGGCTTGTTGTTGAGGATGTCGGTATGTCGCAGAACTTCTTGGCGTGCGATCGCGAGCAGCCGTTCCGTTGCCGCCGGAGTCCGGGAGTGGCTGCCCGAGGGTCATCTGGCGTGGGTTCGTGATCGATGCCGTCGGGGTGATGGACACGACGGCGTTCTACGCGGCCTAGCGCGAGGATGGTCATGGCTGGGCGGCCTATGAGTCGTCGATGATGGTCGCGTTGTTGTTCTACTATCCGCGCTCGGGTCCACGCGGCGAATGCAGAAGCACGCACACCAGTACGCGCAGTCAGCGCTGCAGGACCCGGCCCGCGTGACCACGCAACCTCTACCGCTTCGGTGAGCGTCACGAACACGCGAAGCGACCCACGGTCCACTGGCTCGAGCGTCACCGTGGTCTACGACGGCGCGATGCGGCCGTGCTCATCGTCGCTGCGTGGTTGTTCGCGGTGGTCGTCTTCGGAGTCGACGAGCACCTGATCGTTCCCGACGGTGTGGCTCGGAATGTGGTGGGGCGCTCACCACTGTGACGACGGCCGGGTACGGCGACGTCGTGCCGCAGGACACCGCCGGGCGCATCATCGCTTCGTTCCTCCTGCTCGGCGGGCTCGCGCTGCTCGCGGTTGTCACAGCGACGATCACATCTTGTCCTCGCCTCGGAGCGCTTCACACGCGAGAGGTCGCAGGTTCGAAACCCGCCGCGCCCATCCTGGAAGGCTCTGCATAGCGGGGCCTTCCGCCGTCAAGGCGGGGTTCCGGTACATCGGTCCGCTGAGCGTCGCTGCCCATGCCAGTGCCCAGTGGTGCCCAATCCCGGCTCTCCCACAGCGCTCGCCGAAGATGCCGATCAGGCTTCGGTGGTACCAGAGCTGATCGGTGGGCGCTCGATCTCCTTGCTGGCGCTGGTGTCCGGCCGCGACGGTCGCCCCGCAACCGGGCGCCGCGACGACGCCGCGACGCCCGCGGAGTGCGAGCCGACGGACGAACGGGAGCCGCAGAACTAGGAGGCGGCGGCCTTCGTGCGGCGACGCGAGGTCGTGCTCGTGGCGCCGTCGCCCACCGCGGTGTGGCGGGCCTCCTCGACGATGTCCTCCCCGGCCTGCATCACCGGACGGACGACCGGGCCGGCGACCATCATGACGCCCTTGGCGGTGTATCCGGCGCCGCGGCCGATCACGGAGCGAACCCGGTGCGAGCCGAGGACCGCTCCGCCAACGCCGGCAATGACGGCCAGGCGTGGATCTAGGACACTCATGGCAATCCCTTCGGGTTGGGGAACTCTCGGGTCCGAGACTAGTTCGGTGGTTCGTCTCGGGCCAGGGTCTTTTCCCGCGTCGGGCTGCGGACCTGTGCCGATACGGACCACCGTGGCCGGCGGTATGACCCGTTCGTGGACTCCCCGGCGTCCGATCCGCCACGTTGGGAGCGACTCGGGCACGTCACACGGCGCGTGCTGTTGGAGCGTGCCGCGCGGACCGAAGTGCGCACGCGCGGGGAACGGCAGGCCAATGGCCCGTCCGCGTTCACGGTTTGGCTACATCTCGGCAATCGGTCGGTAACGAGCTCCATCAGGCGAGGCGCCGATAGTCCGGTGAACCGTGACCGGACTGAACGGGATTCGATGACCGCCATCGTGCAGTTGCTGATGATGTTCTGGGGTGTCGACGAGGCGCCGCGGCGAGCGCCGCGGGTCCTGATCGATCGCTGAGCTGCGCGCGACCCGGGTGTCCGCGGTCTGCAGCATGTCCGATCGGGGTTCCCCGGTGTTTCCGGCTTGCTCGCCGGTCTAGGATCGGCGTCAGCCTCGTTCCCGCCCGGAAAGGACGTCAGGCATGGCATGGATCGACCGGCAGGTGGCTTTCGCCGTCGCGCTCACCGCTGCAGCGACGTCGCCCGAGGTCAGGCGCGTGGCTCGCCAAGGCGCGGTGCAGGGCCTCGCCGGAGCGCTGCGTGCCGGCGACGTCGTCGTCTCCACCGCGCGGGCGGCCGCCCGCGGTGCACAGAGCGGCGCGTCCGCGACGTCCGACGACGACGCAGCCGAGGCGCGCGTGCGGTCATGAGCGATCCGAGCCGCGACGGCGACCGCCCGGAGGAGCCCAGCGCCGGCGGCCCTCGGAGTGCGGAGGACCTCGAGCGCGCTGCGGAGGAGTGGGCCGGGCGCGTCGCGGGCTGGCTGGTGCGCACCGGCGTCCGCGCAAAGGAGGAGGCCGAGGACATCTGGGCCGAGGCACAGGAGCTCCGACGGCGGCCATGACGGCGACGGCTGCCGCCCCACGGGTCGTCCATGCACTGCCGGGGCGGGTGCGCGTGAACCTCCCGGAGTGGTCCGGTGCCGACCCCGAGCGGCTGGCGGTGCGGCTGGGCGCCGTGGCCGGCGTTCGCCGTGTGCGGGCCAGCGCGCGAACCCGCAACGTGCTCGTCGAGTTCGACCCCGCTCGGCTGAATGCACAGCGGGTGGTCGCGCAGCTGCGCCGGCTGACGCCGGATGCCGCAGGGGGAGAGCGCCGGCGTGGGAGGCGGCAGGGGTCGACGGGTGTCCTGGTGACGCACTCCAGCAGTCGCCGGGCGCGCATCGCCGTGCGCGGACTGGAGCGCGACGCCGAGCTGAGCGCGCGTCTCGTCGGGTGCCTCGAACGACTGCCGAGCGTGGAGCGCGCAGTCGCGAGCCCGCTGACCGGGCGGGTGCTCGTGGAACTCGGCGAGGGGGCCGGGGATCTCACCGAGGTCCTCGACGAGATCGCAGAGCTCGAGCCGGCGCCTGAGCCCCACGAACTCGAGCCACCAGCTCATCCTCTCGATCCGGGGCCGATCATCGAGGGCGGCGCGAAGATCATCGGAGCGGCGCTCGGGCTCGGCCTGCTGCTCGCACGGCGCGCCGCCGGAGCCACGACTGCCCCGGTCAGCCGTCCCGGCCCTGGCGAGGTCGCCGGCGCGATCAGCCTGCTCGAGACCGTGCGCCCGGCCGTCGACGCGATCGAGTCTGCCGTCGGGCACCAGCGCAAGGAGCTGCTCTTCGGTGCGGTCGGCATCGTGGCGATGACCTCGTCCGGCAGCATGCTCGGCCTGCTCTACGCCGGCGCCAGCGGCCTGCGGATCCTCACCGAAGCCACCTCGCGCAGGGCCGCGTGGCGCGACTACGAGCAGCGCCTCGGCGACGAGCCGGCGGCGCACGCCGGCGTCACGGTGACGCTGCTTGACGGCAGCCGCGCCGCGCTGCCGGGGACCGTGCTCGAGGGCTTCGGCGTCGGCATGAGGCGCGACGGCACGCCGCATCCCCTGCGGCCCGGCGCGACGCTCGACAGCGGGATGAGGGTCCACGGCGGACCGCTGACCGTGCGACTCGGTGCTCCAACCGCCGTCTCCGCGCTGACCCGCCCGGCGCCTCAGGCCCCGACCGCGCACGACCGCTACACCAGGTGGCTGCCCTTCGCGGCGCTCGGCTTCGCCGCGGTCGCGTGCCTACGGACCCGGTCGTTGTCACGCGCGCTTACCGCGCTGGCGCTGGTCAGCCCGCGCGCAGCGCTGGCCGCGCGCGAGAGCGCCGACCGCGGCGCGGCGGCACGCGTGCTGCGCGCCGGAGCGACCATTGCGGGGTCGCGCGCCGAGCGACCGATCCGGCGCCCGCACGTCGTGCTCCTCGACGGGCCGCGCCTGCTCTGCGACGGCTGGGAACTGCGCGACGCGGTCGCACCGGATCCCGAGTACGACCGGGACGCGATGCTCGCGATCGCGGGCGCCATCGCAGCCGTCGCGGGTTCGCCGTGGGGCTCTGGGCTGCCGATGGCCGGGCGCGTGAGGGCGGTGGACGGTACGTTCGACGGTCGGGTGGCGTCGGCGGAGGTCGACGGGGAGCGATGGGTGCTGGAGCCCGCGAAGCGCGAGGCCCGTGCCGCGTTGCGGGCGCGGGCCGGCGACCACGTGCTCGCGCTGCGCCGCCAGCGGGACGGTCGCGTGGCCGGCGTCCTGGCCCTTCACCCGCACCTCAGCCGCGGTGTCGATGAGCTCGTGCGAGCCGCGGCGCGGCGCGACGTCCGCGTCGAGATCGTCGCCGCATCGGCGGCTCCGGTGGTCCGCCGGCTCGCCGTCCGGGCGGGCCTGCCGCTCGTCGCCGGCCGCGCCGAGGAACGCGTCCGCGAGCTGCAGGCCGGCGGCAAGACCGTCGCCGTCGTGGGCGACGGGACGGACTCCGGCCCGGCGTTCGAGGCCTGCGACCTGGCGATCGGCCTGACCTCGGGACACCGCGGCCGATTGGCCGCCCGCGCCGACGTCCTGGCACCGCGCCTCGAGGTCGTCGGAGCCATCGTCGAGGCCGGCGCCCGGCGCGACCTCGCCGTGCGCGACGGCGCCTGGATCTCGGTCGGCTCCAACGTCGCCGGCGCGGCCTGGGGCATACTCGGTCGTCCCCCGTTCGCCCTCGCCGTCCGCCCCGGCCAGATCGGCGGGCTGGCGGCCATGCTCGACAGCGCAATGCGGACGCGCGGCGGCCGGCAGGCGCGCACGGTGACCGAGCGCCTGGTCGACCCGGTCCCCGAGCGATGGGGCCGGGAGAGCGTCGAGGCGGTCCTGCGCGAGCTCCGGACATCGCCACAGGGACTCAGCGCCCACGACGCGGAGAACCGCTTCCAGCCCGAGGAGCAGGTCCAGGCTCAGAGCGCACTCGTGACCGCCGTGCTGGATCAGGTCCGCTCCCCGCTCGTGGCGGTGCTCGGCGTTGGTGCTGCCTTGTCGCTGGTGATGGGCATTCCGGGCGACGCGGCGATGATCGCAGCTGTCGTCGCGGCCAATGCGCTCGTCGGCGCCTGGCAGGAAGGGCAGGCCGACACCGCCACCCGAGCGCTGAAGGACATGACCGTAGGAAGCGCACGACTGCTGCGCGGCGGGCGTCGCCTCAGCGTGCCGGCGTCGCGGGTCGTGCCCGGCGACATCCTGCTGCTCGCACCCGGCGACCGCGTCGCGGGCGACGCGCGGCTCATCGACGTCGACGCGCTCGAGGTCGACGAGGCCGCGCTGACCGGTGAGTCGATGCCGGTGATCAAGTCCGTCGACAACGGCACCGACGCGTCGAGGATCGTGCTCGAGGGCACAGATGTCACCGCCGGCACCGGGCGCGCCGTCGTCGTCGCCGTCGGCGCGGACACCCGCATGGGCTCCATCGCCGCGGCGCTCGCCGACGGCAACGGCGGGCGCAGCCCGCTCGATGAGCGCCTCGGCGAGATCATGTGGCGCACCCTGCCGTTCGTCGCAGGCGGCGGCGCGATCGTGGCGATCGCCGGCCTCGCCCGCCGTCGCCCGTTGCTCGAGCAGCTGCCGCTGGGTGCCAGCGTGGCCGTCGCCGCCGTCCCTGAGGGTCTGCCACTGCTGGCCGGGGTCGCCGAGGCCGGCGTGGCGCGACGCCTTGCGCGGCGACATGCGCTCGTGACCCGGCTGCGGTCCGTCGAAGCGCTGGGCCGCGTGGACGTGGCCTGCGCCGACAAGACGGGCACGCTGACGACGGGCCGGCTCGCCGTGACGGCGGTCGCCGACATGGCGACCAGCGTTTCGCGTCTCGACGCACTGCCCGCCCCCCTTCGCGACATCATTCGCGCAGCGGCGCTCGCCAGTCCCGCCCCCGGCTCGCTCGACGTCGCGGCCCATCCCACCGACGTCGCCGTGCTCGAGGCGGCCAGCGCCGCCGGCGTTTCCGTCGACGGGGAGGGCCGCGAGCAGGAGGCTCCGTTCGAACCCACTCGGGGCTTTCACGCGACGCGGACCAACGGCCTGCTCTACCTCAAGGGCGCGACCGAGGTGCTCGCCGAGTCGTGCACACGGATCCGCTCGGCGACCGGCGACACACCGATCGACGCGACGGGGCGGGGCGAGCTGCTGGCACGCGCCGAAGCGCTCGCCGGTCAGGGCCTGCGCGTGCTGCTGGTCGCAGAGGGCGGCGCCGCCACGACCTCCGAGGCGCCGGAGGACCTCACTGCGCTCGGCTTCATCGGCATCAGCGACCCCCTTCGGCGAGGCGTGCGCGAGGCGATCCGCCGCTGCCGCGCCGCCGGCGTCCGCGTCGTGATGCTCACCGGGGACCATCCGGCCACGGCCATGGCGATCGGGCGCGCCGCCGAACTGCCTGCGACCCGAGACCGCGTGCTGACCGGCGCTGAGATCGCAGCGCTCGACGACGACGCCCTCGGCGACCGGCTCCAGACGGTGACGATCGTCGCCCGGATCACGCCGCTGGACAAGCTGCGCATCGTTGAGGTGCTGCGCTCCCGCGGCCACGTGGTCGCCATGACCGGCGACGGCGTCAACGACGCGCCCGCGCTGCGGCTCGCCGACGTCGGCGTGGCGATGGGACGCGGCGGCACGCAGGTCGCGCGCGAGGCCGCCGACCTCGTCCTCACCGACGACAACTTCGCCACGCTGGCCGAGGCGCTCGTCGAGGGCCGCGGCTTCTGGAGCAACCTACGAAGGTCGCTCGGGCTCTTGTTCGGTGGGAACGCCGGCGAGGTCGGACTGATGGCGGCCGCCGGTATCGTCGGCCTGCCGTCGGCGCTGACGACGCGTCAGGTGCTGACGGTCAACGTGCTGACCGACGTGCTCCCCGCAATGTCGGTGGCGATGCAGGCCCCGGACCACCGGAACCTCGCGACGCTCGCGCGCGAGGGCGGCGCGGCGCTCGACGCCCCGCTGCGCGCCGACATCATCCGGCGGGGCATCGCCACCGCGGTGCCGAGCTTCGCCGCGTATCTCGCCGCCAGCCGCCGAGCCGGCGTCCCGGCAGCGCGCAGTGTCGCGTTTGCCTCGATCGTGTCCACGCAGCTCATCCAGACCGTCGACCTCGGGTGGTCCGAGCGGCGCCTCAGCCCCCAGGTGATGGCGGCCGTGGTCGCCTCGCTCGGGGTGCTCGCCGCCGCCCTCGCCATCCCCGGAGCCCGGGCCTTCCTCGGTTTCGGGCCGATCGGCCTAAGCGGTGTGCTGCTGGCCGGCGGAGCGTCGCTCGCCGCCGCGGCGCTGGCCCGCATGCTGCCCATCCGTGGACGGGCTGCCGCCTCGCTCACCGAGTCGTAGTCGGTGCCCCGGGTCCGGAGCGGCATCATCCGATCGAGATGAAGCCCTGGAGCCTGTCACGACCTATGGTCGGCGCCATGAGCTCCCAGGCCGTTGTCGTGCCACCGCCGGAGCCGCTCTACACGCTGCCCGTCGTCGGGGACACCTCTTTGGAGGACACGGTGTTCTACGCCATCGTCGGCGTCGTGGCCGCATTCGGCCTGGTTCCCTGGCCCACCGCCGGTCTGTTCGGCGCCGCCCACGCGGTCCATCAGCGCGCACGCAACGTCGTCCGCACGGGCGCCGTCGAGGAGGCGCGCGAGGGGCTCATCGACGTGGTCGACGACGTGCTCTGATCGACCCGGTCGGGTCTGGTGGACCTTCCGTCGTTCGGGGCTCCGGCACCGAGAACAGCAAATCCCCTGCTTTGGCCGAGACGTTGGCCGAAACTCGGGTCATGCGAGCAGGGTAACGGCGTTCAGGACGAGTGCGTGACGCAAGCACCCGCCCGTCAAGGGAGCTCGAAGCCCCCTGCGGACTCCGAACGCGTCAGATCCGCCCATCTAAAGCTGAGTCGTCGCGACCCCAGAATGTGCGGACATCAGCGGGCAAACGCGATCACGGCGTCAACGACCGGCCCAGGCGCCTCGAGTGGCTGAAGGTGGCCGGCGTTCGGGATGTCGACGACCGTCACGCGCTCTCCGAGCTCCTGCTTGAGCAGATGGCCGTTCGCGACGGGGGCGGCCTCGTCCTTGGTCCCCTGGATCACGAGATACGGAGCGTCCCCCGCCGGTGACCACCAGTCCTCGAGTGGCGTGGCGCGCGCGGCGGCCATCTGCGACGCGGCGGCGGCCGGCGCACGGTCGTCCTTGAACCGTCCCCACACGCTCGGCGCATTCTCGGGGGAGCCCACCATCCACTGCATGGCGTCCAGCACCTGGGCCTCCGAGGCCGTCGGCGTGAACAGCGTCACCAACGCATGCTGGGCCTCAGGCCGCGGTTCCACCTTGCCGCCGGCAGCCACGAGAATCACGCCGCGCACGAGGTCCGGCCGGTCCGCCGCGACGGTCCGTGCGACGCGATTGCCGAAGGCATGGCCCAAGACGAACGCAGGACCGAGCTCACGCGACTCGATCACGCCGGCGACGTCGCCGGCCAGATCATGCAACGTGAGACCCTCCATCGGGCCGTTGCTCGCGCCGGCACCGCGAGGGTTGACGCGCACAGCGCGATACCCAGCGGCGCCCAGGGATTCGGCCAAGTCGGACAGGTAGCCGACCGAAAGGCTGCCTCCCGGCAGCAGCACGATCGGGACACCCTCACCGTGACTGAAGCACTCGAGGTCGACACCGCCGACCGTCACCATGATCTGTTCCATTCAGCTCTCCTGATTCAAAATCATCATCAATGCTTGCCTAGGCCTGCTAAGCGGGACTCGCCGCCGGCGCTGCGGCCGACGGCACCTCGCCGACGACAACGTCTGGCCGCTGCTCAGACGCCTTGACAGCACGTTTGCCGAACTCCCCGGCCGTCGCGAACAGCAGCACGAGTCCGAGCACACCAACGACCATCACCATCGTGATCACCTCGGCATCACCCCCGAAGTTCTGAACGGCCACGACGATGGCTGCCGACAGGTTGCGCTGAGCGGTACCCAGCCCGAGCACCGAGCGGTTCTCCGGCGCGCTGCCGCCGGTGAGCAAGCCGATCACCAGGGCACCGACCAGCACGACCAACGCGGCGGCGATCCCGCCGGTGCCGAGCGTGTCGATGATCTTCTGAAAGTTCACGACCAGCAACGTGACCATGAGGATCGCGACCGCGATCGTCGATACCTGCGCCGCGACCGGTTGAAGGCTGGCTGACAGCTCCTGGTACCGGGCGCGAATGAACAGGCCGGCGCCCAGGGGCAACAGCATGAGGAAGATCAGCGACTTGGCGATCTGCCACGAATCCACTTCGACGCCGCCCGGCAACAGCAGCGGCAGCACGAGCGGCAGGTACACGATCGTCACCACCATCAGCACGACCATCAACCCGACGCCAAGGGCGATGCTGCCGCGGGCCGTCTGAACCAGCTTGGGCAGAAACGGAGCTCCGGCGGCGGTACCGATCAGAATCAGACCGGTCCGCAGCCCGGGGTGGCTATCGGAGATCAGGAGCTCCGAGGCGCCGTAGGCCAGGGCCGGAACAGCGACGAAGTTTCCCACCAGCGCCAGCACCATCAGCCGCACGTTTGAGATCGACCCCACGATCATCGGGATCGTGAGCGCCAGCCCCATCGCCAACATGCTCGCCACCACGAACAGCAGACCCGTCACCTGTGCGAGCACAGTGATCACGTCGCTCAGCTCCATCACAGCCTCCACCCGAGGCGCAACTCACCGTCGTCTGACAGCCGCGTTGCGTCCTCCATCGCCGGTTCCGTCGCTTCTCGCCATCCGCCGAGCCAGCAACGCTTGACATCTCCATCGCGCTGCCATCCCCCACAGGGCCGACACGCCTCGGGCACCATGACCCGCTCGCGGCGACGCGGCGTCACCCAAAAAGGATGATCATCGTCTCGGGCCTCTTTCGGCCTCAATCCACTGCCGCGACTCCTACAGTCAGTGGATTCATCCGGTCGAGGCGGTTGGGGTAGCGGCACCACAGGAAGCCAGGTGCACGCTCTATTGCTCCTGGGGGCCGATCTGACGGACGCTGCCAGCATGAAGGCAACGGCCTGCGACGTCTCCGAGCCCGCGTGCGAGAAGCAGGCCGCGTGGTGACCCCCGGTTCGACGTTGGCCCGCCACCGACCCCGCACCGGAGGCCTGCACGAGGTGGGCCCTCTTTGGGCGCGCTGGAACCGTGGGCTGCAGCGGCGATACACGCTCGGGATCGAAGAGGAGCTGATGCTGCTGCAACCGGGAAGCTGCTCGCTGGCGCAGGCCAGCGACCAGGTGGTCGCGCAGCTCTCCAGCGAGCTCTCGTTCCACGCGCTGCCAGAGACCCACGCAGCCGTGATCGAGCTACGGACCGGTATCCACACCCACGTCGACGGAGGGCTCGCGGAGCTCGCCACCCTCCGGCGCCGGCTCGCGGACGAGCTGAGCGCGCTCGGACTGTCCGTCGCCGCGGCAGGCACGCACCCGCTCGCCGTCGCCGACGAGACCACCGTCTCTGGCGCCGCGCGCTACCAGCTGCTCGGCGACTCGCTGCGCTCGCTGGCGCGACGCGAGCCGACCATGGCGCTGCACGTGCACGTGGGGGTGCCCGACCCTGAGGACGCCATCCGGGTGCTCAACGGACTACGCAGCAGCGTGCCGATGCTGATCGCGCTGTCGGCCAACTCGCCGTACCTGCGCGGAAGCGACGGCGGCTTCGACTCGATGCGCACGACGGTCTTCCAGGCCTTCCCGCGCACCGGCGCACCACCCGCGTTCGACAACTATGCCGACTACGTCGGCGCGCTCGACCCGGTCATCCGCGCGGGAGCCGTACCTGACTCGAGCTTCTTCTGGTGGGACGTGCGACCCCAGCCAGCCCTCGGCACCGTCGAGGTGCGGGTGATGGACGCACAGTCGACGATCGCCGACGTCGCGCCGCTCGTCGCGCTGATCCAATCGCTCGCGCGGCTGCAGCTCGAGGGCGATGACGATGCCTCTCGTCAACCGCCGCCCAGCGCCGAGGTGCTCGCCGAAAACCGCTTCCTGGCAGCGCGGGACGGCATGGCGGCCCGGCTGATCGAGCCGGTCAGCGGCCGCCTGACGCCCGTCGCAGAGATGGTGGAGGCGTTGCTCGACGCCTGCCGGCCGCACGCGGTGAAGCTCGGGTGCGCGGCAGACCTGGAGCGCGTGCGGGTGCTCGCGGCCGCCAACGGAGCCGCGCGCCAGCGCGCCGTCACGGCCGCCCGCGGCGGTCTCGGCCATGTCGTGCCGGATCTCGTAACCCGCTTCCTGGCGCCCGACCGTCATGCGCTCCACGCGCCCAGCCCGAGCCTCGTCACCGATCACCACACGAATGAAAGGAGCGGCTGATGTGCCGCTGGCTCGCCTACTCAGGGTCGCCGATCCTTCTCACCGAAGCCCTCTACACACCGGCTCATTCGCTCATCGACCAGAGCCTGCACTCCCGGCTCGGCGCGGAGACCACCAACGGTGACGGGTTCGGCGTGGGCTGGTACGACGACACCCCGACCCCCGGCGTCTTCTACAGCACCGAGCCGGCGTGGAACGACCACAACCTGCACGAGCTCGCCGGCCACATCCGCTCGGGTCGCTTCTTCACCCACATCCGGGCCGCGATCGGCAGCGCCGTGCAGCAGACCAACTGCCACCCGTTCCGCCACGACAAGTGGCTCTTCATGCACAACGGCTACATCAACGAGTTCGCGACCCTCAAGCGCGACCTCGCGCTCGCCGTCGATCCGTCCCTGTTCTCCGAGATCGAGGGTCAGACCGACACCGAGATGCTGTTCTACCTGGCATTGACGTTCGGGCTGCAGAACGACCCGCAATCGGCGATCGAGCAGGCGATCGGGCTCGTCGAAGCCCACGGCGCCCGGCTCGGGGTGCCCAATCCCTTCCAGGGCACCGTCGCGACGACCGACGGCGACCGCACCTGGGCCGTCCGGTACTCCACCGAGGGCAGGTCGCGCTCGCTGTACTACACGACGCCGGTGCCGCAGCTCCGCAAGCTCTACCCGGACGATCCGCGTGCGCACGAGTTCTCCGACGACATGCGCGTGATCGTGTCCGAGCCGCTCGGCGACCTGCCCGGCGTCTGGAACGAAGTGCCCGAGTCGACGTGCGGCGTCGTCGCCGGCGACGATGATGAGCTGCGCCCCTTCCGCCCGATGGCACCGGCGGTCGCCGTCGCGGTGGCGGGGTGACGCCCGCGCGTGTGGTTCAACCACCGTCGAGCCGGCGACTGAGGTAGGTCCCCCATGCGCAAGTGGCTTCCCATGCTGATCCTCGCGTCGGCGCAGTTCGTCATGGTGCTCGACTCGAGCGTCATGAACGTGGCGATCTCGCAGATCGTCGATGACCTCGACACGACGATCCAGGGCGTGCAGACGGCGATCACGTTGTACACGTTGGTGATGGCGGCGTTCATGCTGCTCGGCGCCAAGCTCGGCGACATCCTGGGCCGCAACCGGGCGTTCGCGATCGGGCTGGCGATCTACGGCGTCGGATCGCTGGCGACGGCGCTGAGCCCGAACCTCGCCGTCCTGCTGGTCGGCTGGTCGGGCGTCGAGGGGTTCGGTGCCGTGCTCGTGGTGCCGGCGATCGCGGCGCTGACCGCCGCCACCTACGAGGGCAAGGACCGGGCGTTGGCCTACGCCTTGCTCGGCGGGATCGCGGCGATCGCCGTCGCCGCCGGCCCGCTGATCGGCGGCTGGGTCACGACCGAGTTCAGCTGGCGCTACGTGTTTGCCGCCGAGACGGTCGTCGTCATCGCCATCCTGCTGCTGCGCGGCCAGATCGCGCGCGCACCGGCCGCCGCGAGGCGCCCACGGCTCGACGTCGTCGGTGTCGCGCTCTCCTCCGCCGGCCTGGGCCTGGTCGTGTTCGCGATCCTGCGCAGCAGCGTCTGGGGCTTCGTCGCACCGCGGACCCCGCCGACGATCGGCGGCACCGAGATCACCCCGCTGGGCTTCTCGCCGGTGCCGTTCGTGGTGCTCGCCGGTCTCGCGCTGCTCTGGGGGTTCATCAGGTGGGAGCAGCGCCGCGTCCGCCTCGGTCAAGACGAGCTGCTCGACACGACGATGCTGGGCATCTCGCAGCTGCGGGCCGGGCTCTCGACGCTCGTCGGTCAGCAGCTGGTCCTGATGGGCACGTTCTTCGTCATCCCCGTCTACCTCCAGGTCGTGCTCGGGCTCGACGCGTTCGAGACCGGCAAGCGCCTGCTGCCGCTGTCGGTGGCGATGCTCGTCTTCGCGCTGCTCGGCCCACGGATCGCGGGCCGCCGCTCGCCGCGCCTGGTCGCGCAGATCGGCCTGGTCGCGGTCAGCATCGGCGCGGCGGTGATGCTGGCCACGCTCGACGTCAAGCTCAACGACACCGGCTTCAAGGTGGCGCTGGGTCTCATCGGCGCGGGTGCCGGGCTGCTCGCGTCGCAGCTGGGCAACATCATCATGTCCTCGGTCGCGCCCACCAAGACCAGCGAGGCGGGCGGGCTTCAGGGCACGGCACAGAACCTGGGGTCGTCGCTGGGCACCGCCATCATCGGCGCGGTGCTGCTCGGCTCACTGGCCACCGGGTTCAGCGAGCGCATCACCGACAACCCCGCCGTCCCGGCGGCCGCGCGCCAGACGATCGTCGCCAGCGCTGAACAGGGGATCGACATCGTCCCGGTCGCCGCCGTGCAGGAGGCCGCGGTCAAGGGCGGCCTCACGCCCGACCAGGCCCGTGCCGTCGCCGACGACTACGGCGACGCCCAGCTCGACGCGCTGCGCCTCGCGCTCGGCGCCGTCGCGCTCTGCGCGCTGCTGTCGCTCTGCGTCACGCGCCGGCTGCCGGCCCGATCGCTTGCGGAGGACGAGGTCGGGGTCGCGGCACCGGCGGCGGTCGCATAGGCGAGCGCGCTGCGCGGCGCAGCGTCACTGATCGTTCAGTAGGCGTTGTCGATGGCCGGGAGCCTGCCGTCGCGGATCGCGTCGAGCATCGCAGCGTGGTCGCGGTCGGTCTGGTCGGCGAAGGACGTGATCGCCCGGTCAAAGCGGTCGCTGCGAGCGTACGCGCGCCAACGCCGTCGCGCACACGGATCCGTAGCCCGCGAGCCGAGATCCGAAGCCGCCTGCACGAGCTGCTGGCCGCCCACCACGCGCTGGCCTTGCGACGCGAAGTGGACCGGGTCGACGTAGGGCGCGAGCACCGACTCCTGAGCCTCACCATGAACGCCGGCGTGCCGACCGACCCGACGCCGACGACCTTGCTCGCGAAGTCGGCAAAGCGGTAGCGGGAGATCAGCAGCCGTCGGATCCGGGGCCAGGCTGTCGACGTAAGCCGCGAGCCCTCCGTGCACCAGCCGGTCCAGCTCTTCGATCTCGGCGGCGTCGGGATGGACGATGAGCGGCGGCGCGTCTCTTTGATGCGGATCGTGCCGTCGACGGCCTCCGCAAAGCGCTCCAATGACCCGAGGTTTTCGGGCCGCCACGAACATCGACGCTGCCAGCCGCTTGACGTCCCATTCGAACGGCGCGGGATGCGTCTCGTCGAAGTCGTTGATGTCGAAGACCAGCCGGCGGTCGAGAGCCGCGAACACGCCGAAGTTCGCCACGTGCGCATCCCGCAGGCCTGAACCATCAGGCCGGAGCTGGGCGCCTGGGCCAGATCCCAGGCCATGATGGCGGCGCCCCCAGTCCTACTGTCCGCTCCGTGGAGCACGCCGGCGCGCACCGCGCCCGACCGCCACGCGATCGGAACGTGATGCGACGGGCGCCGGCGTGAAGGTGGACATGGGACTCGCGCCGGGCCTACTCCTCCGGCTCCCAGCGCACGACCAGCTGGTAGATGATGACGACGTCGAGGACGATCATGAGGATCCCCCAAAGCGGGAATGCCGAGATGACACCGAACTGAGCGAGAGCGTTGAGCATTGCGAGCCCGATCGCGAACCAGCGCGCCACGCCGCTACCCGTGAACAACCCGACGGCGGCGAGCGCCATGACGATGCCGAGCACGAGATGGATCCAACCCCAGGCGGTGAAGTCCCAGACGGTGACGCCTGTGCCGCCGCCGACGGTGACGACCTCGTCGTTGAGGATGGCAGCGAGACCGTAGAGCGCGCCGAAGACGCCGGTGAGGAACAGCACGATGCCGGCGAAGGCGATCCAGCCGTTCGTGCCTGCGCCAGATGGAAGCCCGGAGCGCTGCGGGGTCGAGGAGCGGACTGACGATGCGGACATGCGACGGACGCCTTTCGTTGGTTTCACCGGAATGCGGCGGCGACTCTAAGCGGCCTTCGGTGAGCGGACGTCACCCGATCTGGGTGAGCCTCTGACCGTCCACCCGGTCGCGCTGTCGCGTGGCCGGCGCGGTGACGACATCAGCGTCGCGTCGGGGGTGCGCGCATGCCCTGTCGAGGGTGGTGACTCACCGTCGACACACCGGAGCGCGCCAGTGTGGCGGACCCCTGACTAAGCGACTGTTAGAAACCCACGGCGTGTCCGGGTTTCCGCAGCCCGCCTCACCGAGAGGACTGGTGGAATCAAGTGACCGACGACGACATGCCAGCCGACGACACGCGCGAACCCCTCGACGGGCAACGCGAGATCGGTGTGCTCATCGTCGACGACCAACCGTTCTTCCGCAGCGCGGCACTCGAGGTGGTCGGCGCCCTTCCCGGCTTTCGTGCCGTCGCCGAGGCGTCCTCCGGCCAGGAGGCCGTCGAGGCTGTCGGCGAACTGCACCCCGAGCTCGTCCTCCTCGACGTGCGCATGCCCGGGATGGACGGCATCGAGGCCGCACGGCTGATCATGGCGAGCCACCCGAGCACCGTGGTGGTCCTGATCTCGATCGAGGACATCGCGGGTGTCCCCTCGACGGCACGCACCTGCGGCGCGGCAGCACTTGTCCGCAAGCAGGACTTCGGGCCGGCGCTGCTACGGGATCTGTGGGCGGTGCACGGCGCGCCGCTCGGCTGACGCCGGCGTCAACGCGCCGGTCGTCGGCTGGCCGTCGTGAGCGGGATGGTCCCCGCGATGCGCGTGCCACGCCCGACGTGCGAGTCCACGCGCAGGGTCCCGCCGACCGCGACGAGGCGATCACGGATGTTGGTCAGGCCGTGGCCCATGTCTTGGAGCTCGACGTCGAAGCCACACCCGTCGTCGCGCACCTCGAAGCGCAGATCGCGGCCGTTGGACACGACGATCGAGACCGACCGCGCCTCGGCATGCTTGGCGGCGTTCTGCAGCGCTTCGAGGCAGCAGAAGTAGATCGCCGCCTCGAGCGGTTGCGCGAAGCGACCGATTCCTTGGGCAGCGACGCTCGCAGGGAGCGGTGACCGGCGGGCGATGGACTGCAACGCCTCTTCCAGGCCGCAGTCGACGAGCAGTGCCGGATACACCCCGGCCGCCAACGATCGCACCTCGTCCAGCGCGTCTCCCACGTCCTCGCTGAGCTGGTGCAGCAGCTCGGCGTCGGGCAGATGATCGTGGGCCGATCGCTCGCTGGCCAGCTGGAGCTTGATCCGAAGGGCCACGAGGCGTTGCTGGGCGCCATCGTGCAGGTCGCGTTCGATCCGGCGGCGCTCGTCGTCGGCCGCCGCCAGGATGCGTTCTCTCGAGCGACGCACCTCTTGGAGCGACCGCTCGACCTGCGCGGCCAGCCGCTGGTTGGCCAGCACGACCGCGGCGAGGCCGCCGACGGCGTGGACGAACTCCCGATGATCGCGCAGCGCTTCATCGTGGAGGATGGCCGCCACCTTCGCGTCGCCATCGGAGATCACGGTGTACGCCCGACCAGAGTCGCCAGCCGGCAGCGTCACCGGCCGGCCCTCGGCGTCGATCCAGCGGCCGTCGGAGCTGGGGTAGGCCAGATCTACGGTGGGATCGTCCAACGCGTCGGCGAGGGCGTGCCGTAGCGTCTCTGGATCGGTCCCCGCGTGGAGTCTGGGCGCGAGGCGATACAGCCCGGCGCCCACGGCCAGGCGCCAGCGCGCCGCTCCGACGAGGAAGCCGACCGCCAAGATGGAGATGCCCGCCGCTCGCAACCACGTCACCGCGAGCAGCCAATCCGACACGACCCCGGCGCGGCGCAGGGCGAACGCGACCGGCAGCGCCGCGGAGTGGATGGCGGCCAGGGCGAGGATCGGCGTGAGCGTGCGACGCAGGGTGGTGGTGGCCGTGCCGATCCGCGCGGCCAGGCGCAGGGTCACCGCGAGGAAGAGCAGCGAGGTGAGTGCCTCGCGCAACGGCACCACGACGTCGCCGACCCACGCCGGCTGATGCGCCACGAGTTGGAACGCGTTGCCGGGGCACCC
Organism: Baekduia sp.; assembly: GCA_036518975.1. GTDB lineage: Bacteria > Actinomycetota > Thermoleophilia > Solirubrobacterales > Solirubrobacteraceae > Baekduia. The sequence goes on along the minus strand of DATDMD010000147.1, from coordinate 68,271 downwards.
TGCCGAGCACGTCACCCAGGCCGCGGGCACGGGATAGGCGTCCACCAGCAGCGCCGTCGGCAAGAACAGGATCAGCACGACGAGCGCGACTCCGGTGGTGAGCACGCGGTCGGCACGGTTGGACACACGACCCGACGGGAACGCGACGACGAGGTAGACCAACGCGAGCTCCGCGAACCAGGTCGAGACGCGGCCGATGCCGTAGATGACCTCGTTGTCCGAAGCCCCGAGGGTCGAGAGGAACGTGACGAAGCCACCGGCGACCAGCAGGCCGCCGAACCGCTCGCTCGGCACTCGCGTCCACATCACCAGCCCGACCGCGATGGGCCACAGCACCAACGCCGCGCGCGCGACCGCCCCAGCCACGCTGGGGTCGTTGCCGGTCGCGGTGATCAGCACCGTGATCGCGGCCGCGGCCAGACCGGTGGCGCTCACCACCGACGCGAGCCGGGGCGTCAAGGCCCGCGCGGTGCGGTAGGTCGGTAGATGTAGGGGAAGCGAATGCGCCAATGCGAACCTTCCCTCGACGCGGTCTAAGCACCGCCGGGTCGAGTCAACCTCGGCGCGACTCTACGCGAGCAGAGGGTCCGCGTGGTGACATTCGTGTTACGCCCTCGACGTCTCGGCGCGGCCACCAGGGCAAGGACACTCGAGCGGCGTGAGGGAGCGCCTGCCCACCACCGCGCCTGGTGGTGCGCGCACGAGCACCCGGCGATCGTCCTTGGAGCGGCTGCTCCGGATGTGGGCAGCACGCAGGCGCGCACCTCACGAGTGTGGTGTGCACGCGATTGCCGCGATGGACCGCTGACGACGACGCTGTCTCCCTCAGCAAACGACAGGAGTCCGACATGGTGCTTGCAGCCGAATATCCGTTCTTGAACATCTTCTGGACGATGCTCATCTTCTTCTCGTGGGTCATCTGGATCTGGATGATGGTCGCCATTCTCAGCGACGTCTTCCGCCGCAGCGACCTCTCCGGGTGGGGCAAGGCGACATGGACCGTCTTCCTCATCATCTTGCCCTTCCTTGGCGCGCTGACCTACCTCATCGTTCAGGGCAACAACATGACCAGCCGCCGTCTCGAGGAGACGCAGAACGCCCGGGCGCAGTTCGATGACTACGTCAAGACCGTCGCGAGCGAGACCGGCGCCGCGGGCGAGATCCAGAAGGCCAAGGGGCTGTTCGACAGCGGCACGATCACCGCCGCGGAGTTCGACTCCCTCAAGGCCAAGGCGCTCGCGTAGCGCAGCGACCAGCAACCAACCAAGGAGAGAACGAAACGATGTCGATGCTCGACCCAGGCCTGCAGTCACGAACACAGAGCACACCGACCGGCCGGAACGGAGCGGATGCTCCGAGTGGCGCCGGTTGGCTGCTCTTCGCCGGGATCATGCTGATGCTCGTCGGCATCCTCAACGTGATCTACGGGATCGCCGCCATCGGCGACTCGACGTTCTTCGTCAACGACACGAAGTACATCCTCAGCGACCTCAACACCTGGGGATGGGTCATGCTGGGCCTCGGTGCCCTTCAGGCGATCGCGGCCGTGTCGATCTGGAACGGCAACCGCTTCGGGGTGTGGTTCGGGATCGCCGTGGCGGCAGCCAACGCCATCGGCGCGCTGCTGTCGATCCCGTCCTATCCGTTCTGGTCGCTGGCCATCTTCGCCGTCGACATCCTGATCATATACGGGCTCGCCGCCTACGGCGGACAGCGCCGCCCGCTCTAGGGCCGGGAGCGCGGGCCGGTGGCAGCAGAGCGCCGGTCCGCGTCAGCGCCGCGTCGGGCCCCGAGGATCTCGGGGCCTTCGACCGTGGCGACCGCTGCGGCAGAGCGGGAACGCCGGCGCGCAGCCGCGTCGGGATCACGCCGGGCGGCGACCGCCGCGCCGAGCAGCAGAACCAGCGCCGCGACGTAGCACGTGAACAGCACGCCGGCCAGCACCAGGAACACCTGCACGGGCGTCCGGCCCGCGACGAGCCGGAGGTAGAACGCCACGGCCGTGGGGATGAGCTGGAGCGCCACCGCCGCCGGCAACGCCCCCGTCATGGCGGCCCGCCACGGGATGCCGTCGCGCGGGCTGAACCGGTACAACCCCGCGCAGACCAGCGCGCTCGCGAGCGTCGCCCCGGCGGTCACCAGCGCCTGGGCCGCAACGCCGTCGAGGCCCAGCCGGACCCGCAGGCCCGTGACCTTCGAGGCGGCCAGGACCATGAGCACGATCGTGACGACGACCGCGCCGGCCAGCCCGAGGTGGCGCGCCTTGCCCGCCAGCGGCCCGAACCGCTCGCGGCTCAGCAGCCGCGACATCACGCGCTCGATCACGCCGACGGCGCCGGCGCTCGTCCACACCATGCCCACGACCGCCGCCGCGAGCAGCCACCCCGAGGCGCGCTCGGTGCGCAGGATCAATTGGACGAGCTGGTCGCTCACGTCCGGGGGCAGGACGCCCGCTGCGCGCTCGGCCACCTCCTGCGCCTGGGCGTAGTCGCCCAGGGCGATCGAAGCGAGCGCGGTCCCCCCGAGCGCGAGCGGGACCAGGGCGACGGCGAGAAACCAGGACAGCGCCGGGACGTCATCGCAGAGCCCGGTGCCCCAGTACAGCTCGACGGCGTCGGCCGCTAGACGCCGTATATGGCCGACGGTGCGATGCACGAGCCCACTGTGCGCACGACCCGCGCGGGCGGCATCGCCCGGTTCAGGTGAGGCGACGTCGACAACCTGCTGGCCCCGCCGGCATCGTCCGAGCGGGCGAGGTGCTCAGGTGTCGAGCAGGCCGATGGTCCGGGCGTGGGTCACGGCCTCCGAGCGCGACGAAGCGTCGAGCTTGCGGTAGACGGCGTGCGCCTGGGTCTTGATCGTGTTGGCCGACACATGCAGCTGGTCGGCGATCTCGCGGATCGACAGATGGCTGGGCAGGAATCGCAGCACGCGCAGCTCGGCCGTCGTCAACGACGCAGGCCCGGCAAGCGCCTGCACGCAGAACGTGTCGGCGCGTTGCCACGCGTCGTCGATCCATGCGTGCAGCCGCGCGGCGTCCGCGACAAGGGAGGCGAACCGCGCTGCCTCGGCGGTCAGCGCCCGGGCGGCGGTGACGTCGCTCAGGCGCAGCTGCGCCCGTGCCAGCGCCAGGCGCGCCTGGGCGTCGTACCAGGGGGCCAGCGCGTCGAGCGAGTCCAGCAGCCGTTGGGCCTCGGCGACGTCGGCGCGGGCGTCCTGCACACGCCCACGGTAGGCCCGCGCGAACGCGGCGACCGCGCAGACGAACGCGCGTGTCGGGGCATCGTCGAGCACGCGGGCGTCGATGCGGATTCGCGCCCGTTCGGCGAGGATGGCGCCCTGCTCGGCGTTGCCCTCGAGCAGCATCACGAGGCCCGCCTGCGCCAGGCACAGCACCTCGATCCCGGGCGCCGTGACGGCGCTGCGCTGCGCGCCCTCGTCCAGGTCGCGCCGCGCGGCGTCGAGGTCGCCACTCACCGCGTGGGCGACCCCGCGCAGCAGCAGGCAGACAGCGCGCCAGGGACCGCCGTCGGGGGCGATGGCGAGCGCGTCGTCGGCGCGGTCACGCAGCGTGGCGGCGTCGCCGGCGGCGACGGTCGCGCGCAGGAGCGCGGCGGCGGGGGCCAGCGAGGGAACCGACGGCGCCGGGGCGCGTTCGAGGCTATGGCGCGCCGCGGTGGTCCAGCGCTCGACCTGATCGCGGTCGCCGCGGGCGAGCGCGCTCAGCGCCGCGCTCAGCGCCAGCGCCGGGCGGCGCGCGAGATCCGCCTCGCCGATGGAGGACAGCCACGCGTCCAGCGCGGCGCCCCGGCCGTCGAACAGCTCGGTCGGTGCGGCGCGCCAGATCAGCGCGGCCGCCCGGTCGACGTGCGCGCCGGCGATGGCGTGGTGGATCGCGGCGGCGAGGTCGCCGTCCGCTTCGAAGAAGACGCTCGCACGCCGGTGCACCTCGCGCTCGAGCGCGGGATCGGCGCGGTGCAGCTCGGCCCGCAGCATCTCCGAGACGAGCGGGTGGAGCCGGAAGTGCTCCTCGGCACGGTCGGTCGGTCGCAGCGGCACCGACGAGCGGCCGAGCTCGAACAGCACCTGTCCTGAGCCCTCGCGCTCCAGCACCGCGTCGCACACGGGTCCCGCGAGGGACGTGAGGATCGAGGTGTTGATGAGGAACGCCAAGCGCTCGGGGGACAGCCCGGTGAGCAGCTCGGCGCGAACGTAGTCGGCGACCGCGCGGTCGTTGCCGCCGAAGTGCGCCACCGCGTCGGCGATCTCGGGCTGGGCGCCGATCGCGACGGTCGCGAGCCGCAGGCCGGCCGGCCAGCCCTCGGTGCGCGTCACCAGCGTGTCGACATCGCCGGCGTCCACATGCAGGCCGGCCCCCTGAAGCAGGATGGACGCCTCGTTGTGGGTCATGGCGAGGTCCTCTGCGTCCAGCTCCAGCACCGGCCACGCCGACCGCAGCCGTCCGAGCGCCGCGGGTGGGGCGCCGCGGACCGACAGCACGAGCGTCACGCTCGCGGGCAGATCGTGCTCGGCGGCCTCGAGCGCCTGCGCGGCGATCACGCCGCCATCGACGTCGGCGTCGTCGACGACGAGCACCGCCGGCTTGCGCCCGTCGCGCAGGACGGCGACCGCGCGCGCCAAGTCCGCCTCGGCCTCGCCGAAGCCGGCTCGATGGCGGTCCACGCTCACCCAGGAAACCGGCCGCGACTCGATTTCGCTCCAGGCCCGCAGCACCGCTGTCTTGCCGTAGCCGGCCGGTGCGCTCAGCACCACTGCGCGTATCTCGGTCGTGGCCAGCAGGCGCCGCACCAGGCGGGCGCGGGGCTCGACGCGCCGGGAGATCGGCGGCGGCGCCACGCGCAGGAGCGGGACGGGCCGGGAGTCGTTGGTGCCAGCGTGGGCGAGGAGAGCGGAGGTCGATCCAGACAACAAGTACCTCGAAGTCCGTGGGCCTACGGGACCGGCCTCACTGTCCTCACCCGGACGCGGGCGGGCAAGGTGGCCGGCTAGCACGCTGCGGGATGCGCGCACCACCATGTGGTCAGGCGGGCCGGGCATCACCTAAACCGGATGACGTCGCGCCGGCGAGCCGCTGGAAAGGTCGCCCGCATGATCCGCGGCCGACTTCATCACGAGCACCCTGACGGCGATGGCGACCACGCCCGCCGCGCCGACGACGAGGTCGTCGAGATCGACGCGGCGCAGCTCACGGGCGTGACGAAGACGCCGCCCTGGCTGCGCGACCTCGGCTTCACGGCGTGGTTGCTGGTCGGCGTGACGCTGCTGCTGGTCGGCGTCGTGTGGCTGCTGTCGCTGACCCAGACGATCGTCATGCCGGTCATCACCGCGGGGGTCGTCGCGGCCGTGGCCTCGCCGCTGGTCAGCGTCCTTCAGCGCCACCGCGTTCCGCGCGGCCTCGCCGCCGCGCTGCTCCTGGTGGGCCTGATCGTCCTCGCTGTTGTGGTGGCCGTCGTGGTCGTCGGCGGGATCATCGGCCAGAGCTCCGACCTCAGCGGCCACCTCAAGAGCGCGCAGGACACGATCGCCGGGTGGCTGAAGGACCTCGGCGTCACGTCCAGCGAAGCCGACACGGCCAAGAAGGACCTCGGCTCGGCGGTGCAGAGCGCCGTGCCGGCACTGCTGCAGGGCGTCGCCGGCGGCATCAAGCAGCTGTCCTCACTGGTCGTGTTCCTCTCGTTCACCGCGCTGTCGCTGTTCTTCCTCCTCAAGGACGGCCCCGAGATCCGCGGGTGGGCCGAGCGCCACAGCGGCGTCCCGGCACTGGTCGCCCACTCGGTCTCGCACCGGCTGCTGCAGTCGATGCGCGGCTACTTCTTCGGCGTCACGCTCGTGGCGGCGTTCAACGCGGTGGTCGTCGGCGTCGGCGCGCTGCTGCTCGGCGTCCCCCTGGCGGGCACGATCGCGGCGGTCACGTTCCTCGGCGCCTACGTCCCCTACCTCGGCGCCTGGAGCGCCGGCGCCTTCGCCGTTCTCGTGGCCCTTGGGGGCGCCGGGACGGACGCGGCGGTCGGCATGGCGATCCTGCAGCTGCTGGCCAACGGGATCCTCCAGCAACTCGTGCAGCCGATCGCCTACGGCACTGCGCTGGGCATCCACCCGCTGGCGGTGCTGGTCGTCACGATCGCGGGCGGGTGCCTCTTCGGCGCCGCCGGTCTCATCCTCGCCGGGCCGCTGACCTCAGCGATCACACGTGTCTCGGGCGACCTGGCCCGGGCGCGCGCGGCGGCCGTCCTGCCGGACCTCGCCGCCGCGGCCGCGCCGGACGACGGCGCCGCGGCCGTCATGTCGTCGGCCTGAGCGTTCTCGGCGCGGGGACGTCGCGTCCGAGCGCCGCAACCTGCCGCCTGTCCCGGGGGCGACCCCGGAACAGGCGGCCCGTCCGTTCAGGCCAGGATCCGCGCCTTCTGGGTCTCGAACTCGGACGCGGTGAGGACGCCCTGGTCGCGGAGCGCAGCCAGATCCTTGAGCTGGCCCACCAGATCCGGGGCCGGGGCGGCGACAGCCGGGGCCGGCTCCGGCTCCGGCTGGTACCCGTAGGGGTCAGGCGACCCCTGCTGGGCCCAGCGGTCCGCCTGCCGGCGCGACACGCGGTTGCTGACGGCGGTGGCGGTGCCGGCCACTACGGCGGTGCGGGCGATCCCGCGAAGCAATCCGGGCATGGTCTCTCCTGTGGGTCTCAGTTGGTGGCGGTCTCGAGCGCGTCGAGCGACGCGACGAGCGCTTGGACGGGAATGCGGCCGCTGGCGACCAGCTGGCCGCCGGAGCGCCGCAGCGCGATCGCGACAGGTGCGGCCCAGCGGTTCTCCCAGACCAGGATCGCGGCCGACGTGCCGGGCTCGAGCGCCGACGCGGCGTCCTGGAGGTCCTCGTCGGCGACCAGGCCAGTCGAAGCGCCCTCGAACACACCGAAGGCGGCTGCGACCGGACCGAGGTCGCGGATCTCGACCGCGGTGAGCTCGCCGTTCTCGTCCTTGCTGACGAACGCGATGTCGAGGATGCGGATGACGCCCCGATCGACCAGGTCGACCAGGAGCGGCACGACCTCGTCGCCCGACGGCTCCGCTGGCCACTCCAGGATGATGTAGTCGACCGGACCCATTTCTTCGAGTTCTACTTCGCTCACGGCTGCTCCGTTCGTTCTTTGGGACGTGCCGGGATCGGCACCGGGCCATCGTCAAGGCCGACGGCCGCAGCGGCATCACCCGCACTGGGTGATGCACCAGCGCCGGGTGCGACGCGACCATGCGGCGGTGCACCACGCCGTCACACGGCAGGCGCGATCCGGCCGCGGGATGCTGGAGCGCTTGCTGGAGCTGGAGATCCTCGATCGCTCACTGGTCGTCGGCGCTCAGGCGTTCAGCGCCCTGATCCCGTTGTTGATCGTGTTGTCCAGCCTCGGCGCCCGCGGCGGCCGGTCGCTGGCCAGCGGGGTGATCGACCGCTTCGGTCTCAGCGGCGACGGCGCCGACGCGGTTCGCCGGACCTTCGCCGTCCCGGCCGACGACACCGCCCTCACCGTGCTCGGCGGCCTCGTGGTGGTGTACTCGAGCCTCGCGTTCGCCCGCGCGCTGCAGCGGGCCTTCGAGCTGACGTGGAACCTGCCTCGGCGCGGGATGAGGGGCACCGGCTGGGGGCTGCTGTGGATCGCGTTGATCGCCGTGTACTGGACGGTCGTTCCCGTCGTCGACGACGAGCTGCCCGCTCCGCTGGGGACGCTCGCCGCCCTCGCCGCGAGCTTCCTGTTGTGGCTGATCACCCCTTACGTCCTGCTCGCCCGCCGGGTGTGGTGGCGGGCCCTGGTCCCGCAGGCAGCGCTGTCGGCGATCGGGATGACCGTCCTCGGCATCGGCGCACTGATCTACGCACCGCAGACGATCGGCTCCTCGGCCGCCCAGTTCGGCGCGATCGGCGTCGCGTTCGCCCTCCTGTCGCTGCTGTGGGCCGCCGCCTTCGTGCTGGTGACCGCCGCGGCCATCGGCTCCTACATCACCCTTCCCGCATGGCCACCCGTCTCACCTGGCTCGGTCACGCCACCGTCCTCATCGACTGCTCCGGCACGCGCGTCCTGACCGACCCCGTCCTGCGCGGCCGCGTGGGACATCTCGTGCGCCGGGGCGTCGTACCGCCGATGCCCGCAGGCATCGACGCCGTCCTGCTGTCGCACCTGCACCGCGACCACGCCGACGTGCCGACGCTGCGCCGTGTCGAGCAGCACGTGCCGGTCATCGGGCCGCGCGGGACGCGTGCAGCCCTGCGGCGCGCACGGCGCGCCGACGTGCGCGAGGTCACCGTCGGCGACATCGTCGACATCGCGCCGGGCCTGCGTGTCCGTGCCGTGCCGGCACGCCACGACAGCCGCCGTGGCATCGTTGGCGGCGCCGAGTCCGAAGCGCTGGGGTTCGTCGTCGAAGGCGGCGGCGCCCGGGTGTACTTCGCCGGCGACACCGACCTCTTCGACGGCATGACGCGCATCGGCGACGCAGCGCTGGACGTCGCGCTGCTGCCGGTCTCGGGTTGGGGCCCGAGCATCGGCGTCGGGCATATGGATCCCGAGCGCGCCGCACGCGCCGCCGCGTTGCTCCGGCCCCGCGTGGCCGTGCCGGTCCACTGGGCAACCTTCCTGCCCGCCGGGCTGCGTCGCAGCCACGGCCACCTTCTCGATCGGCCAGGCCGAGCGTTCGCCGAGCGCGTGGCCGAGCTGGCGCCTGAGGTTCGCACCGCGGTCCTGGCGCCGGGGGAGAGCCTCGACCTGGACCCCGTCGAGGCCCGGTCCGGATGATGCGGCCGCCGCGAGTGCCCGCCGTCTCACCGGCTCACCTAGATGGGGTGATGACTCGGCCGGACCCCCGACCGCAGCATCCATAGTCATGGCCACTGCAGTCGACCCTTGGCGTGGCGGGAGCTGTCCGCCCGTCGAAATCAGTCAGAGCTCTTACGCAACGCCGTTCCGCGGTCCGGGGGCCGGCGAGGCGTGAGCTGGCAGCCCGGGTCCCCGCGGCTGCGTCCGCTGCGGCTCGTCATCGCGTGGGTCGTCTCGGCGGTGGCGGTGTGGATCACGGCGCGGTTGCTGCCGGGGGTCAGCCTCGGGAACAGCGGCGCGGCGTTCGCGTCTGCGGCGGTCATCGCCGTGCTCAACGCCCTGCTGCCGCCCGCGCTCGCCGCGCTGCGGCTCCCCTACATGCTGGTGGCCGGCTTCCTGTTGGTCCTGATCGGCGACGCGCTCGTCCTGCTGGCCGCCGCGGCCGTCCTGCCCGACAACGACGTCCGCGTCGACTCCTTCGGCATCGCCTTGCTGGCGGCCCTGCTGATCGCGGCCGTGAGCATGGTGTTGCAGATCCTGCTGTCCACCGATGACGACGACGAGTACTCGCTGCGCGTCACCCGCCGGATCGCCAAGCGCCAGGGCGCGGTCGACCGGACCGACGTGCCCGGGATCCTCTTCCTGGAGATCGACGGTCTCGGGCTGCCGATCCTCCGCGACGCCATGCGCGACGGCAGCGCGCCGAACATGGCCAGATGGATCGCCGAGGATGGCTATCGCTTGGCCGAATGGGAGACCGATCTCTCGTCGCAGACCGGCGCCAGCCAGGCCGGGATCCTGCTCGGCTCCAACGAGGACATCCCGGCGTTCCGCTGGGTCGAGAAGGAGACGGGCCTGATGATGGTCTGCTCCTCACCGGCGGACTGCGCGGAGATCGAGCGGCGCCACGCGACCGGCATCGGGCTGCTCGTCGACGGCGGCGCCAGCCGCGGCAACCTGCTTTCCGGCGAGGCCGACGAGGTGATCTTGACCGTCAGCCGCGCGGAGGCCGAGCGCGGTGCCAACCCCGGCTACCGGGCCTTCCTGGCCAACGGCTTCAACGTCACCCGCGCGCTGGTGCTGTTCTTCTGGGAGGTGTGCCTGGAGGTGACCGCGGCGCTGCGGGCGGCGCGGCGCGACGTGCGCCCGCGCGGCCATCGCGGCGGCTACTACCCGCTCATGCGCGCGGCGCTGTGCGTGATCGTGCGCGACCTGATCGTCTTCGGCGTCCTGACCGACATGATGCGCGGGCGGCCCGCCGTCTACGCGACCTTCTCCAGCTATGACGAGGTCGCCCACCACTCAGGACTGCAGCGCGCAGACACGATGGAGGCGCTGCGCAAGCTCGACCGGCAGTTCGAGCGGCTGTGGCGGGCACGGGAGTACGCGCCGCGCCCGTACGAGATCGTCGTCCTCTCCGACCACGGCCAGACGCAGGGCGCGACGTTCAAGCAGCGCAACGGCTACGGCCTCGATGACCTCGTCGAGCGCTCGCTGGCGGGCGGCCGCGTCGCCGGGTTCTCCGGCGGCGACGAGCAGAACGCGATGGTCCACCAGGCCGTCGACGAGGCGAGCGGCAAGCCGGACAAGGCCGACAAGAAGGCCAAGAACGACGTCAGCGACCGCGACGTCGTCGTCCTCGGCTCCGGCAACCTCGGCCTCGTCTACCTCATGGATCCCCCCGCGCGGCGGCTCACGCTGGAGGAGATCCATGCCCGTCACCCCGCCCTGATCCCGGCGCTGCGCGAGCATCCGCACGTGGGCTGGCTGCTGGTGCGCTCGACCGAGCATGGCGCCGTCGTGCTCGGCCCCGACGGCGCGCACTTCCTCGACGAGCAGCGGGTCGAGGGCGAGGACCCGCTCGCCCCCTTCTCGCCCACCGCGCCTGATCACCTGCGCCGCACCGACGGCTTCGCCCACGTCGCCGACATCATGGTCGGCAGCTTCTATGACCCCATGATCGACGAGGGCTGCGCGTTCGAGGAGCTGATCTCGTTCCACGGAGGGCTCGGCGGCCCGCAGACCCGCGCGTTCATCCTCGCCCCGCCGCGGCTGCCGCTGCCCGACGAGCCGATCGTCGGCGCCGCCGCCGTTCACGGCGTGCTGCGCGGATGGCGACAGCTGCTGCAGGACGCCGATGCCGGCGCCGCCACGCGGGCGACCGCCGCAGCGCACGCGCCCGCTCCTGCGACATCGTCAGCGCGGTCCTGACGCTCCCTGGGGGCCGAGGGCTCCGGCCACTGACTGGGCTCCTACCGCAGCGATGCCGAGGGCAGCGACGGCTGGTCGACCTCGGCGAGGAAGAGCAGCGTTGCCTTGACGCGCTTGCTCACGTCCTCGGCGCCGGAGAGGTTGAGTTTGAGGAAGATCGAGTTGATGTGCTTCTCCACGGCGCGCTTGGTCAGCACGAGCGATCCGGCGATCGCGGCGTTGCTCATGCCCTGAGCGATCTGCGCCAGCACCTCGCGCTCACGCGACGTCAGCTCCGACAGCGGAGAGCTCTCGGCACGTGCACGCGATTGCATCAGCGGCTCGACGATCTTGGGGTCCATGACCGAGCCGCCGGCGGCGACAGCGTGGATCGCCGACACCAGCTGCGAGCGATCGTGAACGCGGTCCTTGAGCAGATACGCGCGCCCTTCGGACCCGAACTCCAGCAACGCCAGCGCATAGGCCGGGTCCGCGTAGTTGCTCAGCACCACCACCCCCATCTGCGGGTGCGTCTCGCGCAGCGTGGCGGCCAGCCGGATGCCCTCGTCAGTGTGGGTCGGCGGCATGCGGATGTCGGTGACCACCACATCGGGCGCCTGGGCCTCGACGGCACGCAGCAGCGTGTCCACGTCGTCGCAGAGCGCGACGACGTCGACCTCGCCATCGTGGTCCGACAGGACCTGGACAATGCCTTCGCGCACGATGAAGCTGTCCTCGGCGAGCGCCACCTTGACCGTCATCGGCCCACTGTAACCGGCGGGACGGCTGCGGAGGCCAGCACTCCGCGATCGTTGGTGCCTGCTTCTCCCTACAGGCAGGCGCGCCCCGTTGCGCCCGCCGCCCCACCGCTGGGAGCGTGGCAGCATGACCACGGCCGACACCGATCCCGGTCCTCCGGACCTCGCGACCCCTGCCGAGGACTCCGCCGGCACCGGTCGCGTGGTCCTGCCGCGTGGCCGGCGCTATGCGGTCCGGGCGCTGCTCTGCGGCGCGACGATCCTGGCCGCCGTCGCGATCTTCGCGGTGTGGGCCAACCGGCAGGTCCTCGACGCCGACAACTGGGCCGACACCAGCTCGGCGATGCTCGACAACCCCGAGATCCGCACCCAGGTCTCCGGCTACCTCGTCGATCAGGTGTACGCCAACGTCGACGTCGGCGCAGAGATCGGGCAGGCATTGCCGCCGCGGCTCAAGCCCCTGGCCGGGCCCGCGACGTCCGGGCTGCGCGACCTCGCGCAGCGAACGACCAACACGGCGCTCGGCCGGCCGCGCATCCAGGAGGCCTGGAAGCAGGCCAACCGGATCACCGCACAGCAGTTCATCAACATCGCCGAGGGCAACTCGAAGCTCGTGACCAGCCAGGGCAACGCGGTCATCCTCGATCTCCGCTCGCTGGTCATCGACCTCATCGCCCGGCTCGGGCTGCCGCGCTCGCTCAGCGACAAGATCCCGCCCGACGCCGGCCACATCAAGATCATGTCCAGCAGCCAGGTCGACACGCTCAAGAACGGCGTCTCGTGGCTGAAGGGCCTCGCGGCCGTCCTCCCGGCGCTGGCCATCGCCATGCTCGCCCTCGCGGTCTACCTCGCGCGCGGCCGGCGCCGGGAGACGCTCCTCATCGCCGGGCTGGACCTCATCGCCGCCGGCCTCTTCGTCCTCGTCGCCCGCAACATCGCCGGGGGCTACGTGGTCGACCAGCTGAGCTCCACCGACGCGGTCCGTCCAGCAGCCGAGGCGGCGTGGTCGATCGGCACGCGGATCCTGCACGACGTGGCGCAGGCCACGGTCGTGATCGGCATCCCGGCCGTCGCCGCCGCCTGGGTGGCCGGCCCCTACCGGCCCGCCGTGGCGCTGCGCCGCGCCGCCGCCCCGACCCTGCGCGAGCGCCCCGCCCTCGCCAACTCGCTTGTCGCCGTCGCGCTGCTGCTCGTGATCGCCTGGGCGCCCATCCCCGCCACGCGCATGCCCCTCGGAGTCCTGCTGATGATCATCCTGGCGTTCGCGGCCCTGGCCGCGCTGCGCCGCCAGGTCGCCGTCGAGTTCCCGGAGGCGCAACCCGGCTCGGCGCGCGTCGCCGCCGCGCGCGCCCTGCAGGTCGTGCAGGCCGCCCGCCGGCGTCCGGCACCGGCGCCCCAGCCACTCGAGCAGCTCGAGCGCCTGGCGAGCCTTCACGAGCACGGCGCCCTCAGCGATGAGGAGTTCGCCGCGCAGAAGACCGTCGTGCTCGCCAACGGCCGCGGTATCCGCTAGTTCGCGGCCCGGCTTCTTTCTGAAAGCCCTTCTCAGTGGATGAGCGCCTTGAACCCGATCAGCGCTCCGCCGATCACGCCGACCGCGAGCGCCTGGAGGAGCGAGAGCCAGAGACCGGCGCCGGCGAGCCGGCCCGCGAGGAAGCCGTAGAAGCTGATGAGCCCTAGGCCAGACCACTTCGCGAGCGTGAACGCCGCGTCGGCGTCGAGCAGGCCCGCCGCGGCGAGGGCGAAGAAGATCGCGGGAAAGGCGATTCCGAACGCGACCGCGACGGCGTCATCGAGGATGTCGCCCACCTGGTCGCGCCCGACGCGCCGGCGGTTGCGCGTCTCAGCGCCGACGACCTCGCTGTAGAGCTCCGCGAGCCCGACGGCGACCGCTGTGGCGATCAGCGACCCCGCAACGACTCCCGGACGTGGCGGATGGGCCTCGAGGGCCACGACGAGTGCCATGCCGATGATCGCGCCGTAGATGACCCGCGCGACCTGTCGCGTTCCCAGATGAGCTTCGATCGCACCGTGCACGGCGGGTCACGCGCAGACGAGCTGCGACTACGGACGCCCCGGCCTGGTCCAACCGGCGTCGACGTCGCCGCCGCCTTCGCAGGCGACGCGCGCGCCGAAGCGCATCACCGCGGGGTGCGACGCGAGCTTGCCGGCGACCAGCGCCTCGCCCAGGCCGAAGTCGGTGGCGAGCCCGATCAGCGCCGGCGGCGCAAACCCGAGACGCTCACCGATGAAGTCGCTGTCGGCGGCGGAGTTGAGCCGCATCAGGATGAGGTTGTCGCACTGCGAGATGACGTTCTCGTGCACCTTCTGCGGACGCTGGGTCGCGACCAGCATGTAGATCCCGAACTTGCGCCCCTCGCCGGCGATCCTGATCGCGTGCTCGGTCGCGAGGGCGGTCAACGGGTCGCCGGGCAGCGACGGGCACACGTTGTGCGCCTCGTCGACGACGACCAGCACCGGCCGGCGGTCCAGCCGCCGGTCCCAGAGCCCGCGCAGCACGGACTCGGCTACGAGCGCCTGCTCGTCGCGCGTGGGGAGCGAGCCGAGGTCCACGACCAGGCACCGCACGTCGGGGTCGTCGAGCGCGCCGAGCACCGAGCCGGCGTCCTGGCGCGCCCAGACGCCCCAGTTCTCGACGCCGAGGTTCTGGATTCGGAGCCGGAGGCGGCGTGCCTCGAGACGGTCGGCGGACGCGAGCTCGGCGAGGCTCTCGGGCCGCTCGTGCGCCAGCGCCCCGGCGAGCTCGGCGTACTCCTCGCGGTCGGCGACCGCGTCCAGGCGCAGCAGCGCCCCCTGGGTCTCGGGGCCGAGCTCGGCGAACCGCAGCCGCAGCCGCGCGTCGCCGCCGGAGGTCGCGGACCGGACGGCGATCCCACCGGTGAGCCGATCCCAGCGCTCGGCCGTGCGCGGGTCGATGCCGTCGCGCACCTGGGGCAGGCGCGCGAAGTCCGAGTTGGGATCCAGGATCACGATGCGCAGGTCGGTTTCGAGGAGCAGCTGCTCGAGCACGAGCCCGAGCGCGTAGCTCTTGCCCGATCCGGACTGGCCGCAGAGGAACGTGTGCCGGTCGAAGCCGCCGGCGTCCAGGTGCAACGGCGCATCATCCACCAGCGACAAATCGCCCACGGCGAGTTGCGCCCGGCGCGGCGCCGTGGCCTCGAGCCACGCCGACACTTCGGCGGAGGTGGCGGGCCGAGCGAGACGGTCGTGGAAGGGCGGTGCTCCGCGTTCGAGGAGAACCCCTTCTCCGCGGGCGAGCCGGATCGGCAGCCGCGTATGGACGTTGGCCTCGTCGGCGCGCTCGGCGGGGAGCGCGACCTCGCCGGCGTCGACCTCCGCGAGAGCGAGCGAGCGCACCTGCGCGAGGGACGCCTCGCCGTCGCCCTCCAACATCGCGTACCCGCCAAGCCGCAGGGCGAGGCCGTCGATGGCGGCCTGGAAGGTGAAGCGGCGCCCGTCGACCGAGGTGGCCAACGGCAGGACGGACCCCTCGATCTCCGCCCGCATGGCGCGGAACGCATCCACCTGTCGCGCAAGGCCGCTCACGTCGCGGCGAGCCTCGCATGCGGCGAATGTTCGCTCAAGGGTGTGTACTGGCCTCCTCGACGGAGTGTTCTACGACATCGTGGTCGGCCATCGGTGCCTCACCCGATCCGGATGACATCGCGTCATCGTGCAAGAACTAGTTTCGCGTCCATCATGCCGATGGCAGCGTCGAGGGAGTGTGGTCTCATGGCCGGGTCGTTCAGCCCGAGGGCATCGTGAGCCGGCGCGGCGACGCCGCCGACCTGCTGCTCGGCGTCGCGGCGGCCGGGGTGCGCATCGGCGCAGCGTCGGCGCGCGTCGCGGGTGCGCCCGTCGCGCTGGTGGCGCGGACGCCGGTGCTGGGTCCGGTCCTGCGCGGGACCGCGGCACAGGTCGCCGACGGTGGACGCGATGCGCGCCGCGACGCGCTGAGGCGGCTGGATCGCGCCGTCGACGAGCTGCTCGGTGCCCCGGAGCTCGCGGCCTTGCTCGACCGGCTGGCCGCCGGGCCGCTCACCGACGCCGTTGCGCGCACGCTGGCCCGCAACGAGGTTCCGCAGCGCTTCGCGGCCGAGCTCGTGGCGACCGTCGATGTGGACGCGGCGCTGACGGCTGTGCTCGAGCATCCTCAGACGCGCGAGCTGGTCGAGGCGCTGACGGCCAGTCCGGCGTTCGAGCAGATCGTCGCCGATGCACTCGACAGCAGGCTCACGGTCGAGCTGACCGATCGGGTGCTGAAGGGCCCGGCGATGCAGCACGCCGTCGAGCACCTGGCCGCGAGCCCCGAGCTGCGCCGGGTCGTCTCCGAGCAGAGCGCCGGCATGGCCGAGCAGACGATGGAGGGCGTCCGGCGCCATAGCGTGGTGCTCGACGACGCCGCCGAGCGAACGGTGCGTGGATGGCTGCGCAGGCCCCGCCCGCAGATGTCTTGAGCGCCGAGGCGGCCGCCGCCGGCTACGCGGGGGTCGTCAGCCGCGCCATCGCGCTGGCGATCGACGCCGTGATCGTCCAGGGCACGCTCCTGCTCGTCGCGGCGCTGCTCGCTCTGGTCGCCACGCTGGTCGGCGGCATCACGCTCGGCGCCGTCGGGCTGGCGCTGGCGGCCGCCGCGTGGGTGGTGGCGACCGCCGCCTACTTCGTGCTCTGGTGGTCGCTGGCCGGCCAGACGCTGGGCCAACGCGCGATGCAGCTCGTGGTCATCACGGCCGACGCCACCGGGCCGCCGACGCTGATGCGGTCAGCGGTGCGGGTGCTGTGGCTCGGCCTGTGCATCCTCCCGGCGTTCACCGGTTTTCTGTCCGCACTGGTCGACGACCGCCGGCGCGGGCTGCACGACATCGTCGCCGGCACCGTCGTCGTCTACGCGCCCCCGCGCGCGCCCTGATGCATCCTCGGCCAGCGCCCGGCTGAGCCGTGACGCGTCATGCCCCGGTCCGCCGTGATCGTCGCCCGAGGAGTTGGGCCTGACGGCCAGCCGTCCCAGCGGGTCGCCGCTCGGTACCGCCCACCATCCGACGAACTGGCAACCCGGACAGCGATCGGCCGTCTCGCGCATCTCGGCCTCCCGCTGCCGGAGAGCCATCGGGTGCACCTCGGTCACCGGCGTGGTGAGCGCGACGGTCCAACCAGCGCGCAGGCCTAGCCGTCGCGGCGGGGCGGGACGGACGAGAACGGCGTTGCCGGCGCCGCTGCGCAACTCGGCGGCCAGATCGAGCGCCCGCCGGATGTCCGGAGCTTCGAACGTGAAGCACAACCGCGACTCGATCATCGCGGCTGCGCCCGCTCCTCTGATCGGGCGCAACGGGTGGGCGAGGCGGTCACGCCGGAGATGCTGATGAGCGAGCGGTCCCCCGTCGATACCTCGCCGGTGCGATTGAGGTGATCAGTCCAGGATCAGCCCATCGCCCAGCGCCTTGGCCACCAGCTGCGCGCGCGAACGTGCGTGCAACTTGGCCATGGCGTTGCGTACGTGCGTGCGGACGGTGTGAGGGGCGATTCGAAGTTCGTCCGCGATCTCCGTGCTGGTGCTGCCGAGTGCGATGAGACGGACGACCTCGCTCTCGCGGCCCGACAGCGCCACAGGCCCGGGATCCGCCTCGGCATCCGGCACCCTGCGAAACGAGCGCCCCCACCGCGACGTGTTCAACACGACGAACAACACGAGTCTGCGGCCGGTCGCAGCTTCGGTGTGGGCCGCCCACTGGACGCCGACACCGCCTCCGTCGGAGCGCACGAGGTCCGCCTCACCGGTGAACCGTCCCTCGTCGAGAGCCGACATCCATTCCTGCGGCGACGCCAGCGGCCCGTCCTTGACGTGTTCGTACACCGGGCAGCCGATGAGAGCACCTCGCGGGTAGCCCAGGAGGTTGAGGTAGGCCCCATTGACATCGACGTACCGGCGTTGGTCGTCGAGCAGCACCATCGCGTTGCGCGACTGGGAGAAGGCGGCCGAGAACAGCACGGGCCATCCGGGCTCGCCGCCGCCACTCATAGACGGAGTTCGGACCGATTGCATGTTCAGCGTCGCCCGGGTCGGAATCGGGCAGTGCTCAGCATGCACCAAAGCCTGACGCGTGGCCAAGGTGGCCGACACCAAGGCGGTGCGGATGTGCGCACGTCGTACGTCGTGGCGGCTTATCGGGACGGTGTCAACACCATCACGATGGACCTCCCTGACGCTCCCCGCGACCCGCAGTCTCAGTTGAAGGACGCGCCGTGCGCCGTCCACAGATCACGTAGGAGAGTGGGTCTCAAGCCCTGCTTGCGGACAACGGCCGCGGCGCCGCAGCTACGGACCTCGAAGGAACGCCGGCGTCGTCGCAGCATCTTCGCGATGTGGGAGGCCGACCCGATGGCGTTCCCGCCCCCAGAGCCCGAGGAGTGAGCGCGCGATCCGGTCAGTCGCGCGTGGTCAGCGAGTCGATGGCCACGGTGATCGCCAGGATCAGCGCGGCGTCCTCGCCGGCGGCGATCTCGACGCCGTAGGCGTCGCGCACCCGGAACCACTTCTTGGAGATCGTCGCGACCGTGTCGCCGCCGCGCTCGATCTCGTACTCGTGGTCGACGACGTTCCCCTTCGCCTTCATGCCGGTGCCGCCCGACCCGTCGATGGCGAAGCGATCGCGGATCCCGACCAACGCCTTGTGGACCGTCACCGGCTCGTGCCCGTCGCGCTCGATCGCGATCTTGTCGCGGATGCTCAGCTTGCGCTCCTGGATCCGGGCCACCTCGGCTCCCGAGGTGCTCTCCAGCACGAAGGTCTGCCGAACGCGCAGCGCCTTTCCGTTGACCTTGTAGACCCGCTCGCCCTCGGCGTTCTCGATCCAGAAGTCGTCGCCGATGGCCAGCAGCCGCTCGCGCATGAGGAACCGCTCGCCGCTCGGCTGATCGTCACGATGTCGCAGGAAGCCCATGCGGCGACCGTATGGCGGTGCGGGACCCGGGGGCATCACCCCATGCGGATGAGGCCAGGGATCGCACGGCCGAGACACGACCGCGTCCTCATCCCGATCGCATGATCTTGCCGTGTCGACCCGGCGACAACATCAACAAGATTATGACGCCGAGCCCCGTCCCGCTGACGGCAACGTCCCCCGCTCGCGCTCCGACGAGCTCGTGATCCCACTGGTCTGGGTCTTCTGGAGCTTCATGGCCGACGCGTTCGACCACCGATGGCTCGTTCGAACGATCGGCTCTCGTCCTGCCCCAGGTGGGCGCGGACTTCTCCCGCGTGGTACGCGACGATGTTCTCGGGCTTCTACCTCGCTCTGCTGCTGGTGCTGGTGCTGCTGATCGTCCGTGCGAGCGCTGCGCTCGGCGTTCCTCGTCTTCCTCCCCGACCATCAGCAGCAACGCGTCGTGGTACAACGCCGCGAGCGTGTCCGGGAACCCGCCCTCGGCCGCGAACACACGCAAGAGCATCTTCAGGGACAACGGGCGGGCCGCCAGCGGCGCGACCCCGGCGTTGATCGCGTCCTGGACGAACCGCGTGGCATCGACATTTCCGGAGGCCGCCATCGCGCTGGTTTCTGACAAGCGGAGTGGCGCTAGCTCCAGCGTCCGGACGCGGCCTTCTCCGAATGCACCTTGGAGCCATTGCTCGAAACCGAGCGGTCGGTCGGCCGTCCGGCACGCAACACGGAGCACGAGGCGCCTTATGTCGCAGTGTCCGAGGCCCTCTTCCAGGAGCGAGACGACCTTGCGGATCTGCACCTTCGCCTCGTCAAGCGAGTCGAGATACAGGTGGAGCCGGCCAGTGCCGTTGCGCCACGCGACGAACTTGGGACCCTCGAACACCCGCTCTCTCAGCTCGCGCGCGTCCATCGCCAACCCGAGATCGACCAACAGCACTTCGTCGCCGTCGGCCTTCGTTGCCTCCTCAGTAATCGTGGACTCGCGGCGCAGGCACTCCGACTTGCCTGAACCCGGTTCTCCGAGGAGCACCAGCGCGGGCACGGCGCGGACGTCCTCCAGCGTCACAACACCCGATCCGCCGTGCTGGAAAAGCTCGGCTTCTGGGAGCCAGGCGTCGTGGATTAGCGGCAGCGCGCCTTCCGGCGCCACCCAGCCACGCTCCCAATCGATCGAACCGCCATCGCTCATGTCTCCTCGTGCATGAGGATGACGGGCGCGCCGGTCGTTGGGAGCCGCGAGGCTCGCGAGGCCCGACACTTACCTAGCCATACGGAGGTTCGCCGCCCGCTAACCCACGCGGATCCGCCGATCGCGCGCCGAACCCTTCGGCGCGCGGTCGGCGACGTTCTTACTCGGTGATCGGGGCTCACGGCCCGACCCGTGAGCGTGCGCGACGCGATCGGCTCGCTCGTAGCGACGCGGCAAGCGTTGTTCGTGATCGCGCCAGTCGCCGTCCCATGCGTCACACACCGGTCGAGCGCATCGACCCGACCATCACGACGGAGCGTCACGGACCTCCCGATGACGACGGCACCTTCGACGAGCACACTCGGCTGAGCATTCGGTGGCACCTCGGCTTCTAGCGATGCACAACCGCGCGGGCCGTGCCCCACACCGTGCCCCACACACTGGACCGACGAGGACCGGTCTCAACCGTCTCCACGGGCGCAATTCCGCGTAGACATCGGGCGCCGGGCTCGTTCGCCATGGTTGAGGGCCTTGTGGGGAAATTTCCCCGTGGAGGTTCGAGTCCTCTTCGGCGCATGAAACGAAAGCCCCGCACGTGCGGGGCTTTCGTCGTTCTGAGGTGGATCGCCGCCGCGAGCTGCTCGAACGCTGCGGGCTCGTGTCCCACAGATTTGTCCCACAAACGACTGGCCGAATGAGGTCATGCGGCCCGCCACACCAGGGTCAAGCCCAGGGTCTCGAGTGCCCCGACGAGGTCGGGGTCATCGTGGGCGATGGGCGCGGCCGGATCGACGATCTCCTCCAGGTCGTAGCCCTCGAAGATCGCCCAGTTCTCCAACTCGTCTCCGAGGCGTGATCGGTAGAGGATCCCTGCGCAGGGTCCGCCGTTCGGCCCGCGCTCGAAGACGTAACGCGAGATCTCCTGCGTGAGTCGCCGTGGGGCGCGACGGCGAAGGTCGCCGGCGTCGAAGTCGTCCAGGCCGTAACCGCGAGCACGCCCCACCACGGCCAGCCGTCCGCGGCCGGGATGGCGGCAGAACCGCGGGTGAGGTCAGCGAGGTTCTCCGGAGCTCGAGCGCACGCCCCCGATCGCGGTGACAACACGGAGGTCCGCGCAGGCGCCGAGCTGCACCAACCGCAACCTGGGGGGACGGACACACACGAAAGGCGGGGCGACCGGAGGTCCAACTCAGTCGCCCCGCCTCGCGCTCGTTCCCTCCCGAATGGCAGGGAGGGACGAGGTCTCGTCGTCCTAGCGGATCAGCTGCGGGCCCTTGTGGTCCTGCTGCTTGACGCGCTTGGCCTTGAGCGTCTCGGTGTTGTCGGACAGGTCGTTCTCGCGCATGACGAGCTTGCCCGTGACGTACGCCGACGCGTCGGAGAACTCATCCAGCGCCTGCGTGTTGAGGTTGGCGAGCGTGTCGCACGCCTGGTGGTAGCACTTGTCGAACGCGATGCCGGCCGTCCCGCCGTACTTGGCCTCCTGCGCGTCGGTCTTGATGCCCTCGGCGCCCGCGAAGATGCCCCCCGCGGGGATCCCGATGTCGGAGAACGCGACGTAGTCCGAGCGTCCGTCGAACGGCGTGGTCTCGCTGACCAGGCCGCGACCCGCCCAGTAGTTGGTGAACAACGACTCGATGACGTCCGAGCCGGTCGGGCCCTCGCTGCCGGGGTTGTCCGAGCCGTCGCCGTCGTAGACGAAGCGGGCGTAGTTCGGCGAGGCCATCATGTCGAGGTCGACCATGGCCATGATGTCGTCGCGCGACGCCTGGTCGAGCGAGTCGACGTAGTGCGCCGAGCCCAGCAGGCCCTCTTCCTCGGCCCCGAAGAACAGGAACCGCAGATGGTTCTTGGGGTTCTTGATCGCCTTCTGGTACTGGAGCGCGATCTCGAGGTCCTGCGACGAGCCCGAGCCGTCGTCGTTGATCCCCGGGCCGGCGGCCACGGAGTCCAGGTGCGAGCCGATGACCACGGTGTGGTCGGTCCGGCCGCCCGGAGCGTCGGCGATCGTGTTGTAGGTCGTGCGCGTCTCCGACAGCGTGGAGGTGGTGACGTGCATCGTCACGGCGCCGCTCTGCAGCAGCGTCGCGAGGTCGTTGCCGCCGGCGAAGCTCAGGCCCACGGCCGGGATCGTGGCGGGGCCGCCGAGCGTGCCGGTCAGCGTCTCCTGCCGGCCGGGCTGGCCCTCGTTGAAGATCAGCACGGCGCTGGCGCCGGCGGCGGTCGCGTTGGCGACCTTGGCGCCGAAGGTGCACGTGCCGCGCTGGATCAGGGCGATGTTGCCGGGCGTGAAGCCGGCGAAGTCGCTCGCCTCGCAGCCGCTGGTCGAGCTCGGCTGGTCGGCCGGCGGCAGTGTCAGGTCGACGGCCTGCAGGTTGGCGGTGACGTCACCGCTGCCGGAGTACTCCATCGTGGCGAACTCGTCGTCGGCATACGTGTGCTGATCGGGCGCGGTGCGCTCCAGCGTCGTCGGCGCGAGCTCCTGGAAGTACGGGAACTCGAACGGCTGCACGTTGACGGTCCAGCCGGCGTTCTGCAGCTGGCCGACGACGTAGTCGCGCGACTTGTCGAACCCGGGCGAGCCCGACACGCGGGTGCCGCCGTTGCGCTCGGCGATGTTGGCGAGCGCACGCTCGTGGCGCATGATGCCGCTGACCGTCACGGCATTGGCCAGCTTGGTGGCCGCCTGCTCCGACTTGTCCTTCGCGGGCTTGGCGGCCGGCGACGCGGCCGGTACCGCAGCGGGTGCCATCGCCGCAATGGCGATGACAGCGAGAAGTACTCGCTTCAAGGTGTTCCTCCCTCAAGGATGAATGGACCCGGCGCCCTCCCTCTCCTGCTGGCGCCGCGCGCTCCCCATTGCCATCGCATCCCGAGTTCAAACCCACACCGCGACAAACCGCTCTCCGATCGACCGCACCAGATTTCGGGGCAACCGGCCCTCAGCCAGACTGAGGCGCCCGGTAAGTACGTCAGCCCCGCGGCCTCGACGGCCTCCCGCGCGTCGGGATGGTTGGAGGCGACCATCACGAGGTCGCCGTCCAGCTCGTCGCGCTCCCAGCGGTACAGATGATCCATCAGGCAGTGGTCGTAGCGCGAGACCAGGACGGCGATGCGCTTGCGCTGGCCGGCGTCCCACAGGCGCCAGCTCATGTCGAAGCGGTCGGCGACGAGCCCGAAGCGCTCCGCGAAGCCCTCCCGGCGCTCGGGCGCGAGCGTGAACTCCATCCGCAGGAAGAACACGCCACCGGATGGATCGGTGGAGTACTGGTCAGACCTGATGATGTTCGCGCCGGCCTCCAACAGGAACCGCGAGACCGCTGACCTGCTTGTCGTAGTCGTCGTTCTTGGTGAACAGCTCGATCTGGGCGATCGTCTGGTTGGTGAACGAGTTGGACATCACGAACGACGGGTGGCCCGTCGCGTTGCCCAGGTTCAGCAGGCGGCCCTCCGACAGCAGGATGATCGTGTGGCCGTCGGGGAACTTCCACTCGTCGACCTGCGGCTTGATGTTGATCCGCGTCGCCGCCTTGGACAGGCCGGCGACGTCGATCTCGTTGTCGAAGTGGCCGATCTGGGTCGACGTGGGGTACGGATCGCCCTACCTCGCTCGCCGAGGAACCGGACGCGTCTTGTCCAGCGGGTTCCCTGTCGCCGCCTGAGGGCCGCTGAGAACCTGCTTCGTCCAGTGGCTGCTCACAGCGAGGGCGTGGCGTTCAGAGGAGAAGGATCGCCGCACAGGGCTCCCCCGCGAGCTCTCGACGACCCCGCCTCCGCGGCCGCGCTCGGCGGCTGGCTCGTTCGCTCGCTCCTGCTGGAGGCTCGATCGCTCCTGCTGGAGGCCATCGCGAACGACGGGCTCGGCGATCTCGATGCGGCCGCCCGCGCGCTGGAGCGGGCCCTCGACCTGGCCGAGCGCGACCTCGTCCTCCGGCCGTTCCCCGTCCAGGCGCTGCTCGGCCGCCATGCCGACCAGTGGGCGGCTCGCGCCGATCTCATCTCGGAGATCTTCACCATGCTGGCCGCGCACGACGCCGCCGCACCGGTTCCTGGACCGAGCCCTCCGCTCGAACCGCTCACGGACGGCGAGCTGCGCGTCCTGCGCTACCTGCCGACCAACCTGTCCAAACGGGAGATCGGCGAGGAGCTGTACCTCTCCGTGAGCACGATCAAGACCCACATCAGCCATATCTACGCGAAGCTCGGCGCCCACAGTCGCCGTCAGGCCGTCGAGCGCGCCGAGGAGCTCGGTCTGCTCGCACGGCGGAGTGGTTGACGGCGCCCATCGCCCTAGAGCGAGATCGGCCGGCGCGGGATGTTGCGCACGTTCGCGCGGGCCAGCTCGATCATCTTCCCCACCCCGCCGTCGAGCACGATCTTGCCGCCGGCGAGGGCGAAGCCCTTGACCTGGGCGCCGGTGACGTGCGGCGGGATCGAGAGCGCGTTGGGGTCGGTGACGAGGTCGATCAGCATCGGGCCTGGGTGCGCGAGCGCTGCGGCCAGCTGGTCGCCGACCGCCGCCGGATCCTCGATCCGGACCGAGCCGATTCCGGCCGCGCGCGCGATCGCGGCGTAGTCGAAGCTGCCGTTGTCGATCTGGTAGTCGGGCAGCCCGTCGACCATCATCTCCAGCTTGATCATCCCGAGCGCGCCGTTGTTGAACACCACGATCTTGACCGGCAGCTGGTGCATCGAGACGGTCAGGATCTCGCCGAGCAGCATCCCGATGCCGCCGTCGCCGGACATCGAGATCACCTGTCGATCCGGGTAGGCGAGCTGGGCGCCGATCGCGTGGGGCAGGGCGTTGGCCATCGAGCCGTGCAGGAACGAGCCGATCACCCGTCGCCGGCCGTTCGGCGTGAGGTAGCGCGCCGCCCACACGTTGTTCATCCCGGTGTCCACCGTGAAGACGGCGTCGTCGGAGGCGAGCTCGTCGAGGAGCTTCACCGCGTACTCGGGGTGGATCGGCAGGTGGCGCTCGACGTCGTGCGTGTACGCCGACACGGCGTGCTCGAGCGCCTCGGCGTGCTGGTGCAGCATGCGGTCGAGGAACGTCCGGTCGTCCTTCTCCTCGACCAGCGGCAGCACGGCGCGCAGCGTCGTGCCCACGTCGCCGTGCACGGCCAGCTCGAGCGGCGTGCGCCGCCCCAGGCGCGTCGCGTCGTGGTCGACCTGGACGGTGCGCGTCCCCGGCAGGAAGTCCTGATAGGGGAAGTCGGTCCCCAACAGCACCAGCAGATCGGCCTCGTGGCTGGCCTTGTAACAGGCTCCGTATCCGAGCAGCCCGCTCATCCCCACGTCGTACGGGTTGTCGTACTGGATCCACTCCTTGCCGCGCAGCGTGTGCCCGACGGGGCTGTGCAGCTTCCCGGCGAGCGCCATCACCTCGGCGTGTGCGTGGCGGACGCCCGCCCCGCAGAACAGGGTCACGGTCTCGGCGTCGTTCAGCCGCTCGGCGAGGGCCTCGACCCGGTCGACCGCCGGGGTCGCGGTCGCCACCGGAGGCAGGGCATCGGTCCTGCCGGCCGGGCTCGCCGGCGGTCGCTGCAGCACGTCACCGGAGACCGCCAGCACCGCCACGGCGCCGCGACCCAGCGCGTGCTGCACCGCGCTGCGCGCCACGCGCGGCATCTGCTCAGCCTGGCTGATCAGCTCGCAGTACTCACTGCAATCGACGAAGAGCCGGTCCGGATGGGTCTCCTGGAAGAAGCTCAGGCCGACCTGCACGCTCGGGATGTGCGAGGCGATCGCCAGCACCGGCGCGCCGGTGCGCTGAGCGTCGTACAGCCCCTGGACCAGATGGGTGTTCCCTGGGCCGCAGCTGCCGGCGCACACCGCCAGCCTCCCGGTCAGCTGCGCCTCGGCGGCCGCGGCGAACGCCCCCGCCTCCTCGTTGCGCACGTGGACCCACTCGATCCCGTCCGTCCGGCGGACGGCGTCCACCACCGGGTTCAGGCTGTCCCCGACCACGCCGTAGATGCGCTGGACTCCGGCTTCCAGCAGGATCTCCAACAGCTGCTCCGCGAGCGTTCCGCTCCTCATCTCGATCCTTTCGACGTCGTCACTGATGGGAAATACGGGGCGCGGTCCAAGCGATGGGCGATCGCCGCCGCGGCGACGCCGACCGCGATCCCGACGACCGTGTCGACGCCGCGCAGGATCGGCTGCTGCCACGCGTCGTGTGGGCTGACGGCCGCGACGACCATCAGGACCGTGGTCGTGATGGCGGCCGTCGTCACCAGCTCGTCGCGTCCGGCGGCCATCAGGAGGAACGTCCCGAGGCCGATCACCACCGCGAGGCCGACGGGATGGAAGGGGAAGATCAGCAGGTAGATCAGGCAGAGCACGAAGCTGAGCAGCGTGGCCCACAGCCGCGTCAGCGCGGCGCTGACGGTCGCTCGGCGGCTCTCGCGGTAGACGAACAAGGTGGCGATGACGGCCCACATGCCGCCGAGCAGGTCGCTCGCCTTCGAGATCTCGTGGATGGGCGCCAGGACGTGGGTGATCAGCAGGTAGGTGACCAGGGACGCGAGGGCGAGCCCGAGGCTGTGGCCGGCCGCGGGAGCCAACGTCCGGTGCTTCGCCAGGTCGAAGTGGGCGGCCGCGAGGCCGATCGGCACGGACGCGACTCCTGGTCGACCGCGACCGTCATCGGTCATCGTCTCGCGCCGGCGGTCTGAAGCGACGGCGTGGCCACGCTCGGCTGCTGCTCGATCCCGAGCACCTTGGCCGTGCGGGCGCGGATGTCGCGGCACGCGGCCGCGTCCTGCTTCAGGTCGATGCCGTAGGTCGGGATGATGCGCTTCAGGCGGTCGCCCCAGCCGCCGGAGGCCAGCTCGTCCGCGAAGCACGTCTCCAGCACCTGGACCGCGATGACCGCGGCGGTCGACGCACCGGGCGAGGCGCCGAGCAGGGCGACGATCGAGTGGTCGGCGCTGCCCACCTGCTCGGTGCCGAACTCGAGCACGCCGGTGTGCGCCGGATCGGGCTTGATGATCTGGACGCGCTGGCCGGCCACCGCCTTGCGCCAGTCCCGGCGCCGCACTCCGGGGAAGAACTGCTCGAGCGTCTTGAACTGATGGGACTCGGTCTGCAGCACCTGACCGATCAGATATTCCTCCAGGTCCAGGTTCTGCCGCGCCACCGCCAGCATCGGGCGGACGTTCCCCGTCTCGATCGAGCGGAACAGGTCCGTGTAGGAGCCGTGCTTGCGGAACTTGCTGGAGAAGCCGGCATAGGGGCCGAACAGCAGCGACCGCTTGCCGTCGATGATGCGCGTGTCGAGGTGCGGCACGGACATCGGCGGCGAGCCTTCGGCGGCCTTGCCATACACCTTGGCGTGGTGGCGCGCGCTGACCTCGTCGACGTCGCAGCGCAACCAGATGCCGCTCACCGGGAAGCCGCCGTACCCCTGCGCCTCCGGGATCTTCGACTTCTCCAGCAGCTCGAGCCCGCCGCCGCCGGCGCCGATGAACACGAACTTCGCCGAGACGGTCTGCCGGTCGCCGGTCTCGACGTCCTTCACCGTGAGCCCCCAGCGGCCGTCGCTTTGGCGGTCGAGGTCGACGACCTCGTGCTTGTAGTGCACCGAGAAGCCGGGCTGCGCCTGCAACTGGGCGACCAGCAGGTGGGTGAGCGAGCCGTAGTCGACGTCCGTGCCGGTGACCATCCTGGTCGCGGCCACGCGCTGAGCGCTGTCGCGTCCCTCCATCACGAGCGGCACCCACTTCGCGATCTCGGCGTGATCCTCGCTGTACTCCATGCCCTCGTAGCAGTGGTGCGCCGACATCGCCTCGTAGCGCGCGCGCAGGAAGGCGACGTTCTCCTCGCCCCAGACGAAGCTCATGTGCGGGCAGGGCTCGAGGAAGGCGCGCGGATCGGGGATGGCGCCCTTGGTGACGAGGTGCGACCAGAGCTGGCGCGAGACGTCGAACTCGGTGTTGACGTCCAGCGCCCTCGCGATGTCGACCGTGCCGTCGGGGCGCTGCGGCGTGTAGTTGAGCTCGCAGTTCGCCGCGTGGCCGGTCCCGGCGTTGTTCCACGCCTCGGAGCTCTCCTGCGCGCAATCGTCGAGCGTTTCGAACATCGCGACGTTCAGCGTCGGCTCGAGCTCCTTCAGCAGGGTGCCCAGGGTGGCGCTCATGATGCCCGCGCCGATCAGCGCGACGTCCGGCCTGTCCGCTGCGGTGCCGCTCATGCCTGCTGCTCCAGCGCCGGCTTGAACTGGAGGTCGGCGCCGCTGTCGTAGACGACGTAGGCCCGACACCACGGGTCCTCGCCGATCAGCCTCCACTTGTGGCCCGTGCCGCTGTTGTCCTGCGCGAGCAGGACGTCGCCCGGGCGGATCGTGAAGGTCGCGCCCGACTTCGTCTCGAACTCGAGCGTGCCCGAGAGGGTGATCACGAAGCGCGGGACGGGGTCCTGATGCCACGCGTACGCCCCGCCCGAGCTCGTTTCCTGGAAGGACAGCTCGACCGCCGAGACCGGCTCCCCGACCGAGTCCCCGTTCATCCCGCCGGCCAGCTCGATCGAGCCTTCCTCGAACAGCGAGTCCCCATCCTCGCCCGTCCACATCCGCACGCAGCGAATCATCGCCACCCTCCATCACCGTCGACGCTCCCAGACGCCAGAAAGCGTGCCGCCGGATCGGGTGAGATCGCATCGACCCAACGGGTTGATTCAGGGCCGGTCGTTGGACCACAGCGCGCCGTCGCGGGCAGCGCCGCCCTGACGGCGTGGCCGACGTCGTACCGGCGCAGCTCCTCGCCGCCGGCGGAGGGACCGGGCGACGGTAGAGCGCACGCCGCGCGTTTCAACACGCGGTCGGCACGTGAGGAGGCCAGAGCGCCGGGGGCGTGCCGCGACCGGTCGGGCGCTGGCGGTAGCGTCCCGGGCACATGCCGCGATCGGACCTCGAACGGGCGGCGGAAGCGCCGGACAGGCCGCCACACGACGTGCGGCGCGCCGGCGCCGACGGCCAGCGCTCGGTCATGGAGACGCTGCTGGCCGACGTCGAGCACCTCGCGTCGATCGGCGGCTGGTCGTGGGACCTGACCACGCACGAGGCGACGTGGTCGGACGAGCTGTACCGGATCCAGGGCCTCGAGCCGCAGTCGGTCCCGGCCAGCCCCGAGCTGCTCCTCAGGTCGGTGCCCGAGTCCGACCGCGGGTACGTGGCGACGCTGCTGGAGTCGGTGGTGCAGCGCCCCGACAGCATCCCGGCGGAGGGCATCGACATCGCCTACCGCGTGGTGCGTCCCGACGGCGCCGTCCGCGAGCTGCGCGCGATCGGCCGCATCGAGCGCGACCCCGCCGGCCGGCCGGTGCGCTGGGTCGGCGCCGCCCAGGACGTGACCGAGCTGCGCCTGACCGAGCGCGAGCTCCAGGCGCACTACGCGGTCTCGGTCGCGCTCCGTCACTGGGACACGTTCGACGACGGCGTCATGGGCCTCCTCACCCGCCTCGGGGACGCGCTGGACTACGGGTACGGCGCGCTCTGGACCTGGGACGGCGACGGCGACGGCGACGGCGGGAGCCTGGTCTGTCGCGCGTTCTGGACGTCCCCGGCGACGGCGGGCGCCACCGAGCCGACGGCGTTCGAGCTCGCCACGCGGGCGATGGCGTTCGCGTCCGGCGCCGGCGCGCCGGGCCGCGCGTGGGCCCACGGCCGGCCGGTCGTGGTCGCCGACCTGGCGGCCGATCCCAGCTTCGACCACCTCGACGCGGCGCGCGCGCTCGGGCTGACCTCCGGCGTCGCGATCCCGGCGCTGACCGACGACGGGCCGCTCGCCGTGCTGAGCTTCTACAGCGACGACCGCCGGGCCGGGACCCCGAGCCTGGAGCGCACGCTCGGCGCGATCGGGCGCGACCTCGGCGCGTTCCTCGCGCGCCACCGCGCGCAGCTCACCAATCGCACGCTCTCCCCGCGCGAGCTCGAGGTGCTGCGGCTCGCCGCCGAAGGCCGCTCCGGACCCGAGATCGCGCGGCGCCTGGTCGTGAGCCCGTCGACGATCAAGACGCACTTCGAGCACATCTACGAGAAGCTCGGGGTCGGTGACCGCGCAGGAGCCGTCGCCTACGCGCTGCGCGCGGGCATGATCGATTGACGCGGATCCGCCGATCGCCCGATGGCGCATCGCACCCTGCCGTGCCGATGCTGTGAAGGATGACGTTCCCGGCTCAGGAGCTCACGCCCGGCCACGGGTCGCACGCCGACGCGCTGATGCGGGCGCTGCCGGACGGGCTCCTGCTGGCCGACGGCCAGGGGCGGATCATCGAGGTCAACGACGCGCTGTGCGCGATGATGGGCTACGCCCACGACGAGATCGTGGGACTCGAGCCCCCGTACCCGTGGTGGCCCGAGGATCAGGTCGCCCGGATCGCCGGCAGGTTCGCCGCGTCGATGGCCGAGCGCTCGGCGCGCTGGGAGCTGACGTTCCAGCGCCGCGACGGCCGGCGCTTCCCCGCCAGCGTCGCGACCTCGGCGCTCGCCTCCGGCGACGGCGTCGCGGGCTTCGCGAGCGTCCTGCGCGACACGACCGAGGAGCACCGCGAGCGCGAGCGCCTGCGCGCCGCCGAGGCCCGGCTGCGCCAGGCGCAGCGCATGGCCGACCTCGGCAGCTTCGAGATCGACTACGGGACCGGCGAGGCGCGCTGGTCGGAGGAGCTGTTCCGCCTCCTCGGCCTGCCGCCGCACCAGGACCCGCAGACGCTCGCCGAGGCTCGGACACGGCTGGCCGACCCGGACGGCCCGCGCCTGATCGAGGTCGCCGACGCGACCCGGGCCGACGGCGAGCCGCGCGAGCTGGTGCACCGCTACCGCCGCGGCGACGAGCTGCGCATGGCCGAGACGCGCATCGAGCCGCTCCGCGACGAGCACGGCGAGCGCTTCGGCATCCGCGGCACGATGCAGGACGTCACCGAGCGCTGCCGCGCCCAGGCGGAGATCCACCTGCAGGCGCACCTGCTCGACGCGGTCGACGTCACGGTCGTCGCGACCGACCTCGCCGGGGCCATCACCCACTGGAACCGCGGCGCCCAGCACGCCCTGGGCTGGGAGCCCGGCGACGCCATCGGCCGCCTGATCACCGAGCTGACCGCGGTGGCCGGCCAGTTGGGCACGATGGCCGACGTCCTGGACGAGATCCGCCGCGCCGGTCGGTGGGAGGGCGAGCTGGAGGTCTTCCGCCGCGACGGCACGACGTTCCCCGGCTACGTCCGTGCCGCCCTGTTCCACGACCGCGACGGCGCGCCGGCCGGCGTCGTCGGCGTCTGCGTCGACGTGTCGGCCCAGATCGAGACCGAGCGCCGCCTCCGCGCCGCGGGCGACTACCAGCAGGCGATCACCGACAACATGGGCGAGGGCCTCTACACGCTCGACGTCGAGGGCCGGTTGATGTACCTCAACCGCGCGGGCGAGGAGCTGCTGGGCTGGCGCTCGTCCGAGCTGGAGGGCAGGGTGATGCACGAGGTCACGCGGCGCAGACGGCCATCCGACGGCACCGCCGTCCGCAAGGACGAGGACATCTTCGTCCGCCGCGACGACACCGAGCTCCCCGTCGAGGTGAGCGCGGCGCCGTTCGAGACGGCCGACGGCGTCCGGGGCACCGTCGTCGTCTTCAAGGACATCACCGAGCGCAAGGAGCGCGAGCGCGAGCTGGAGGGCCAGCTCGAGCGGATCTCGTGGATCGGCCGGCTGCGCGCCGCGCTCGCCGAGGACCGGTTCGAGCTGCACGCGCAGCCGATCGTGGACCTCGCCACCGGCGCGACGGTGCAGCACGAGCTGCTGATCCGCCTGCGCGACGAGGACGGGACGCTGGTCGCGCCGGGGCAGTTCCTCCCGACCGCGGAGCGCTTCGGCCTGATCGGCGAGATCGACCAATGGGTCGCCACGCAGGGGATCGGCCACGCCGCGTGCGGCCATCCGGTGGAGCTGAACCTCTCGGCGCAGTCGCTGGGCAGCCCCGACCTGCTGAACGTCATCCGCGCCGAGCTGCGCCGCACGGGCGCCGATCCCGAGCTGCTCGCCTTCGAGATCACCGAGACCGCGCTCGTCCAGGACGCGGCCGCCGCGGAGTGGTTCATCACGCGTCTGCGCGAGCTCGGCTGCCGCGTGGCGCTCGACGACTTCGGCACCGGCTACGGCGGGTTCACCTACCTCAAGCGCCTCCCGATCGACGACCTCAAGATCGACATCGAGTTCGTCCGCGACCTCACCGAGAGCGCCGCCAGCCAGGAGGTCGTGCGCGCGGTGGTCTCGCTCGCCCGCGGCTTCGGCCAGCGGACCGTCGCCGAGGGCGTCGAGGACACCGAGACGATGGACCTGCTCCGGGAGCTCGGCGTCGACTGCGCCCAGGGCTTCGCGATCGCCCGGCCGGCACCGGTGGCGGACGTGCTCGGCTCCGCCTGACGCTCGCCTCAGGGACGCCCCATCAACGCCGGCGCGGGAACAGCGCCCGGAACTCCGACGGCAGTTGTGCGGTGACATCCTCGAGCTCGTCGTCGCCGATCGCCTCGGCGAGCGTCGCGAACACCGCGCGGACGTGCAGGCGCGCCTCGGCGCGCGAGACGCCCTCGCGCTCGGCGACCGCGATCAGCCACGGCTTGAGCGGCAGCCAGTGCGCCGACGGGCTCGGCTTCTCGGCCTTGCCCCGCTCCAGCGGCGCGTGCAGCTCCGCGGGCAGACGCTGCTCCAGGTCGTCGGTCTCCCCCGCGGCCAGCCGGAACGCGAGCAGCTCGAGCACCGCGTCGGTGGCGCGCTGCGCGCCGTCCTCGTCCAGGCCGGTCCGCCGCGCGACGCGCGCCAGGAAGTCCTGCGCCGACGACGGCGAGCTGCCCGCCACGCCGTCGTCGAGGTCGTCCAGCGGCAGGTCGTCGAACAGCAGCCGCTCCAGCTCGCGCGGCAGCTCGGAGGCCAGATCGGCGATCTCCTTCGGGTCGACCGTCTCGCGCAGCGCGGCGAAGACCGCCCGGACGTGGTCCTCGGCCTCCATGATCGGGACCTGCTCGCGCACCTGCACGCGCTGGAAGAACTCCCCGGCCGACAGCGGCCGCGGGCCGTCGCCCGCGTGCCGGTCGATCAGCCGTCGCAGCTCCGGCGGCAGCCGCTCGGCGAGGTCGTGCGCCTCGCCGTCGGAGATCCGCTCGCCGAGCGTCGCCAGCGTCGCCGTCACCGCCCGCTCGGCCTGGTCGTGCGGGACGTCGGCCTCCCGCTCCACGGTCGCGATGAACCCCGCGTAGTCGGTCGCCATGCACGAGCAGGTACGCCGGGGGCGCCCCGGCGCAAGCCCGCGCTGGTCGTCGCGCGCCCGCGTCCTACCAGCACACCCATGTCCGTCCTCACGATGCGCGCCGTCGACCTCCCGTCCGGCGAGACGATCCCGGTCCTCGGCATGGGCACCTGGCACCTGGCCGAGGGCCGCCATCCGCCGGAGGTCGAGCTGGACGCGCTGCGCACCGGCCTCGACCTCGGGATGACGCTGATCGACACCGCCGAGCTCTACGGCGAAGGCGCCAGCGAGCGGCTCGTCGGCCGGGCGATCGCCGGCCGCCGCGACGACGTCTTCCTGGTCAGCAAGGTGATGCCCAACCACGCGACCCACGACGGGACGCTCGCCGCCTGCGACGCGAGCCTGCGCCGCCTGGGCACCGACCGGCTCGACATGTACCTGTTGCACTGGCGCGGCCAGGTCCCGCTGGAGGAGACCATCTCCGCGTTCGAAGAGCTCAAGCGCAGCGGGCGCATCCGCCACTGGGGCGTCAGCAACTTCGACATCGGCGACATGAACGAGCTGACGGCGATCCCCGACGGACGCGACGTCGAGACCGACCAGATCCTCTACAACCTGGCGCGGCGCGGCATCGAGTGGAACCTGCTGCCGGCCAGCCAGCGCATCGGCCTGCCGCTCATGGCCTACTCGCCGATCGAGCAGGGCCGGCTCGCCGGCCACCCGGTGCTGGTGGGCATCGGCCGGCGCCACCGCGCGACCTCGACGCAGGTCGCGCTGTCCTGGGTCATCTCGCACCCGGGCGTCTGCGCGATCCCCCAGGCCGGGACGCCCAAGCACGTGCGCGAGAACGTCGACGCGCTGCGCGTCGTGCTGCGCGAGGACGATGTCGTCGAGCTCGACGCCGCCTTCCCGCCTCCGCCCCACCCGGTCCCGCTCGAAGTGCTGTGACCAGCGCGGCCTTGTCGCCGAGCGGCCCGGCCTAACACCCGGGGCACGATGCCTGACTACGACGACTACACCTACCCGCTCGCCCGCGCCTTCGGCTTCCTCGGCGGGATCGCGGTGGCCATCTCCACCATGATCGCCTGGTACGACCACGAGGTGGTCTTCGCCGCGCGCCCCGTCCCGTTCGTGTTCGAGGTCCCGGTCGACCTGTGGAGCTACAACGCGCTCGCGGCCGCCCTGCTGCTCGCCGGCGGGCTCGTCGCGATGGCGCTGCTCGTGATCCCGGACACGGTCAGCCCGCGCTGGCCGAGCATCGTCGCCGGCCTGATCGGCCTCGGCGTCATGGCCTACGCGCTGTACCGCTGCTTCGACACGCCGGACCTCGGCATCCGCACCAGCTCTGCCGTCCAGGCGCGGACCTTCATCGACGCTGGCCCGCTGCTGGCCGTCGTCGGCGGCGCGATGATCACGCTCGGCGCGATCGCGGTCCTCGTCGGGGCCCATCGCGCGACGACCGTCGGCCGTGAGCGGGCTCGGCCCGTCACGGCCCCGCCGCCGTCCGGCGCAGCGCCGGCGTGACCGGGGGACCGACACGATGCGCTACGCGACGCTGATCGCGCTCGTCGAGCGCCTGGCGGGCCTGGACCCGCCGGCGGCCGATCGGAGGACTGCACGCCGCTGCTGCTCTAGCCGCGAGGGAGCGATCGACTGTCCCGCTCCGGCCCGATCCTGATCGCGTTCGACGGCACGCCCGCCGCCGAGCACGCCATCCGCGAGGGCGGCCCGCTGCTGGCGGGCCGCGCCGCGGTCGTGCTCGTCGTCTGGAAGCAGGGCCTCGGCTTCGAGCTCGTCGCGCTGCCCGTGTCGGAGATCGGCCTGCCGCCGGCGGCGGTCGACGTCGACACGGCGCTGGACGTCGACCGCCGCCTCTTGGAGGCGGCTGAGAGCCAGGCGCGCCGTGGGGTCTCGATCGCCCGTGAGGCCGGTCTCGATCCCCAGCCGCTCGTCGTCGCGGACACCCCGGACACCGCCGTCCACGAGACGATCCTGCGCGTCGCCGACCAGCGCGACGCCGCGGCGATCCTGATCGGCGGCCACGGCCACGGGCCGATCGCCGAGATGCTCCTCGGCGGGACGACGCGCGGGGTGCTGCGCCAGGCGCGGGTGCCGGTCGTCGTCGTGCGCCGCGCCGAGTCCGGCCGCTAGGGCTTGAGGACCACCTTCACGCACCCGTCCCGCTTGTTCTTGAACGTCTCGTAGCCGAGCGGCGCCTGGTCGAGCCCCATGCGGTGGGTGACGACGAAGCTCGGGTCGATGTCGCCGGCGACGACGTGGTCGTAGAGGCGCTTGGTGTAGCGCTGCACGTGGCACTGCCCCGTGCGCATGGTCAACCCCTTGTTCATGAACGCGCCCGCCGGGAACTTGTCCATGAACCCGCCGTAGACGCCGATCACCGAAACGATCCCGCCCGGGCGGCAGGCCAGGATCGCGTCGCGCAGCGCGTGCGGGCGCTCGGTCTCGGTCCGCGTCGCCTGCTTGACGCGGTCGTAGGCGTGCAGGCCGACGTGGCCGTGCGTGGCCTCCATGCCGACGGCGTCGATGACGGCGTCCGGCCCGCGGCCGCCGGTCAGCTCCTTGAGCTGCTCGACGACGTCGGGGTTCTCGTCGAAGTTGATCGTCGCGACCGCGCCGGCGTCCTCGCGCGCCATGCGCAGGCGGTACTCCTCCTTGTCGATGGCGATGACCTGCTCGGCGCCCAGCAGCCGCGCGCTGGCGATCGCGAACTGGCCGACCGGCCCGGCGCCGAAGACCGCGATGACCTTCTCCGGCGAGGGCTCGGTGAACTCGGCGCCCATGAAGCCCGTCGGGAAGATGTCGGACAGGAACAGCACCTGCTCGTCGGTGAGGTCGTCCTCGATCTTGATCGGCCCGACGTCGGCGAACGGCACGCGCGCGTACTCGGCCTGGCCGCCGGCGTAGCCGCCGGTCAGGTGCGAGTAGCCGAAGATGCCCGCCGTCGCGTGGCCGAACAGCTTCTCGGCCAGGTGCGCGTTGGGGTTGGAGTTCTCGCAGACCGAGTAGTTCTCGCGGCGGCACTGGGCGCAGCGCCCGCAGGCGATCGGGAACGGGACCACGACGCGGTCGCCGACGCGCAGCCGCCGGACCTCGCGGCCGGTGTCGACGACCTCGCCCATGAACTCGTGGCCGAGGATGTCGCCCTTCTCCATCGTCGGGACGTAGCCGTCGTAGAGGTGGAGGTCCGAGCCGCAGATCGCGGTCGAGGTGATCCGGACGATGGCGTCGTGCGGGTTGAGGATCTTGGGGTCGGGGACGTTCTCCACCTGGACGGTGTTGCGTCCGGACCAGACGTTGGCGCGCATGAGGCGATGCTCCTTCCGAGGGTCAGGCGGGGACGTGCTCGAGGGGCTGCGCGGGGCGCTGCCGCGGGAACATGTGCTCGTGGGTCTCGCCCTCCGGCATGGCGTCGGAGCGCGCGATCTCGCCGGTCTCGACGAGCTGCTTGAAGCGCCGCAGCGCGTCGGTGGCGCGCTGGTAGGGCTCGGTGCCCATCGCCTTGCGGGCGACGTCGACGACGGGGCTCTCCTGCTCGACGCGCAGGTGGACCTCGGTGCCGGCGCCGCCCGGCGCGGGCTGGAACATCACGGTCCCGGGCGCGTCCAGGTCTGAGCTGAGCGCGACCCACGCCGCCTCGGCCTCCTCCATCGGCACGTCGAGCGTCACGGCGGCGACCTTCGTCGTCGGACTCCGGCGGGCGGTGGGGCGGTCGGCCATCGTCGCCGCGGTGAGCAGGTCGATCGCCGTCACGCCGGCGATCGAGGCCGTGGCGGCGAGCAGCCGCGGCGTGCTGTCGTGCTGACGCGCCCAGGCGCGGGCGAGCAGCACGAGGTCCATCGCGTCGCCGCCGACGCGCGCCCACAGCCACGGGACGGGGCGCGGCGTCCCGAGGATGCCGGCGGCGGCGACGAGCTCGCGCACGCCGACGATCCGCTGCGCGGTCCGGCTGCGGGTGTCGTCGCGGAGGCCCGCGACGCGGTTGACGAGGCTGGGAGCGAGCAGCTGCGGCACGCCGAGCCCGAGGCTGAACCAGCCCAGGCCTTCGGCCGTCCGCGCCGCGGTTCCGCGGCTCGCCGAGTGGGAGATGTTGGTCGCCATGCTCACCGCGCTTCCCGGCGGGGCCGCTCCGGTACACAACGGTTCGGGCGGGCGAGGAAGATTCGGACAACGGCGATCGTCATGTCAGGACCTCGGCGTAGCCGCGCGGCAGTCCGGTACAACAGGATGATCCTGCGCGTGGGCTTTCTGAGCGGTTTCCCGGTGGCTCGTTGGGGCCCCTCCCCCGCGAGGACGCACCGCTGCTCGGTGGCGCGGACGTCGGCCTGTTCCTCCAGCCGCCGCGCCGACCCGGTCTCGTCACGCTGACGCTCGACGTCAGCCCGATGGTGGCCGTCGTGGCCGTCGGCCACCGGCTGGCGCAGCATTTCGAGCCGAGCGTCGCCGACGTCATCGGCGCGCGGTTCCTGCGCGTCGACGCCGCCCTCGATCGCGAATGGGCGGCGTTCTGGACGCTTGACGCCCAGCGGGGCGGCCCGCCCGCGACCGCGGACACCGAGATCGGGAGCATGGACGAAGGGCTCGAGGTCGTGGTGTCGGGCGCGGCGATCGCGACGACCGCCGAGTGGGTCGCGGGCGGGCTCCCTCATCCAGGCGTGGTGACGCTCCCGCTGATCGACGCGCCGCCGGTCGAGACCTGCCTCGTCTGGCGTTCGGATGACGACCGGGAGATCATCGCGGCGGTGGTCGACCTCGCGCGCGCCTGGACGAGCCGCCGGGACGAGCGCGACCGCTGACGGCCGCCGTCAGCCGCCGAGATACCGCAGCACGGCGAGCACCCGGCGATGCTCGGACGGGTTGGGCGGCAGGTCCAGCTTGGCGAAGATGTTCGAGATGTGGTGCTCGACGGCCGTGACCGTGACCACGAGCGCGTCGGCGATGGCGCCGTTCGACCGCCCCTCCGCCATCAACGCGAGGACCTCGCGCTCGCGCTTGGTCAGGTCGTCCGTCGGATCGTCCGATCGCCCGCGGCCGGCCAGCCGCGAGACCAGCGCGGGGTCGATCGCCGTGCCGCCGCAGGCAACACGCCGCACCGACGCCGTGAGGTCGTCGGTGTCCCAGATGCGTGACTTGAGCAGATAGCCGAACCCCTCCGGGCGGTCATCCAGCACCTCCAGCGCATAGCGCTCCTCGGCGAGCTCCGACAGGACCAGAACCGCCATGTCCGGGTCGATCGCCCGCACGGCGCGCGCGGCCTCGACGCAGTCATCGCCGGTCAGGCTCGGCGGCATCTCCATGTCCACGATCACCACGTCGGGGTGATGCGCGCGGACCTTACGCGCGAGGTGGTCGGCGGTGCTCGCCGACGCCACGACGTCGACGCCCGCCTCGCGCAGTACCTGGGTGATTCCCACCTGGTAGAACGGGTCGTCGTCGCCGACCACGACCCGGATCGGCGAGCCCGACGGCTGGGGCGCCTCGATGCCTCGCATCCGCGGATCGCGCCGCGTCCGGGCCGGTGGGCGGTGGGCTGTGGTGAGAACGCTCATGGAACGAGTGTCGGTCCGACGCGCCGTCCTCGCGTCCGCTGGTCACACAGTCCGACTGGCCAGTCGCCGCCCGGCGACCCGACCGGCGACTGGCCAGCACGCTAGGCGGCGGCCGGGTCGCGCGGCAGCGCGCGGTGGAGCTGGTTGCGTGAGCTGATGTCCAGCTTCGCGAACACCTTGTGCAGGTGGTACTGGACCGTGCGCGGGCTGATGTACAACCGCGCGGCGATCTCCGGGTTCGACAGACCGTCGCTGGCGAGCTTGGCGATCTGCGCTTCCTGCGCGGTGAGCTGGTTGCGCGCCTCGGGCGTGCGGGCGCGGACCGTCTCGCCGGTGGCGAGCAGCTCGCGCCGCGCGCGCTCGGCGAACGCCTCGGCCCCCATCGACGCGAACAGCTCGTACGCGGCACCCAGCTGCCCGCGCGCATCGGCCCGGCGCTGCTCCCGCCGCAGCCACTCTCCGTACAGGAGATGGGCGCGGGCCCGGTCGAGCGCGAACCGGCTGCGACCCAGGCGGTCGACCGCCTCGCGATGGAGCTCCTCAGCGCGGCCGTCGTCCACCAGCGCGCGAGCTCGCGCCGCGATTCCGAGCGCGAGGTCGGTGCCCGCCGCCCGCGCCCGCTCGGCCAGGCGATCGGCGGCGGCCTTCGCGAGCGGCACGCGATCCGCCCGCGCCGCGGCCTCGACGAGCTCGGGCAGCGCCCACACCGAGAGCATCAGCTCGTCGCTGTCGCTGGCGCGCTGCGCCGGCGCGATCGCCGCGGCGTGCTGACCGAGGCTGTTGTGCAGCAGCGCGCGGGCGTGCTCGCCGAACGTGAGCACGACGCCCTCGCCGCGCGCGACCGCGCCCGCCTCGCCGGCCTCGATGACCGCCAGGCCACGGCGCTCGTCGCCGCGGCAGGCCGCCAGGAGGATCCCCCCGAAGACGATCGGCTGCGTGCCGGTCGCCACCGCGATCTCGTCGGCCTCGTCGAGCAGCCGGCCCGCGGACACCAGCTCGCCCTCGAAGCAGCGCACGAGCGCCAGCAGGTTGAGCGCGAGCGGGAGCACCGCGAGCGCGCCGGTGTCGCGTGCCATCTGGACCTGGCGGGTGGCCAGCGCGTGCCACGTGTCGTCGGCGAAGAGGTCGGGCGCGACGCGGCGGGCGATCCAAGGCCAGCGGACGTCCTGTCCCGGACGATCGCCCGCCTCCCGCACGGCGGCGAGCGCCTGCTTGAGCGCCGGGGCGCTCGCGACGTAGCCATCGGTGAAGCGGAGCGCCAGCCCGTCGAGCAGCAGGTCGATCGCGCGCGGCTCCCCCGGGGGCGGCGGCGCGTCCCGGGCCGCTCTCGCCACGGCGGTCATGCCGCCGCCGAGGCGGCCGGCGACGCTTGCGGCCCGAACCGCCTCGACGTACGTCTGGCGCGCGAGGGCGGGGTCGAGCGACGCCAGGCGCCGCGCCGCGTCGATCAGCATCGGCACCGCGGCTCCGGCGCGTCTGAGGTCCAGGGCGATCTGGCCTCGCAGCCGCTGGCACATGGCGCGGTCGCGCTCGTCGAGGGGCCCGTCCGCCGCCATGGCCAGGAGCGAGGACGCGTCCTCCGGCGCGCCCGCGAGCTGCTTGGCTCCCGCGGCCTCGAGCGCACGCCGTGCGCGCGCGGCCGGGTCGATGGACAGCGCTGCTGCGCGCTCCAGGAACGCGGCGGCCGCGGCGACCCCGCCGCGCGCCTGCGCCCGCCCGGCCGACTGCTCGAGCTCATCCGCGACGACCTCGTCGGGCCCGAGCGCCGCCTGGGCACGGTGCCAGGCCCGCCGGTCGGGATCGGCCGCGCCATCGGTGGCCGCGGCGAGCGCCCGGTGAGCGGCGCGCCGCTCCGTCGCGGACGCCCCGCGGTACAGCGCCGACCGCAGGAGCGGATGGCGGAACGTGACCCGCGCGCCGAGCGCGAGCAGGCCGTCCCCGATGGCGGGATCGATCGCATCGGTGGCGATCCCGAGCTCCGCCGCCGAGCGCCACAGCAGGGCCAGCTCGCCGGTCGGGTCGGCCGCCGCCAGCAGCAGCAGCCGCTGGGTGGCCTCGGGCTGCTGCCCGACGCGGCGCCGGAAGCTGATCTCGATCCGCGTCTGCAACGCCAGCTCGGCGTCGGTGCCGAAGCCGTCCGCCAGCGTCGCCGACGCGACGTCGCGCGGCAGCTCGAGCAGCGCGAGCGGATTGCCCCGCGCCTCGGCGAGGATCCGCGATCGCACGCGCTCGTCCAGCGGCCCGCCGATGACCGAGGCGAGCAGCTCGCGCGCGTGCGCATCCGACAGCCCCGCGACCCGCAGGTCCGGGAGCCGAGCCAGCTCGTCGTGCTCGTGCGGGCCGCGCACCGCGAACAGCAGGAGGACCGACTCGGCACCAAGGCGTCGCGCGACGAACGACAGCACGTGCGCCGACGATCGATCGAGCCACTGGGCGTCGTCGACCAGGCACAGGACCGGCTGCGTCTCCGCGGCGTCGGAGAGCAGGCTGAGGGCGGCGAGGCTGATCAGGAAGCGATCGGGCTGCGCGCCGGTGCTCAGCCCGAACGCGGTGGCCAGCGCGTCGCGCTGTGGGAGCGGCAGCCGATCGAGCCCGTCCAGCAGCGTCGTGAACAGCTGATGAAGCCCGGCGAACGGAAGCTCCATCTCGGATTCCACGCCGACCGCACGGACGATCCGGTAGCCGTAGCCCTCGGCGCACTCGGCCGTGTAGTCCAGCAGCGCGGTCTTCCCCGTGCCTGCGGGGCCGCGCAGCACCAGGACACCGCTCTGCCCCGCCTTCGCGTCCGCGAGCAGGCGATCCAGCGTCGTGCACTCAGTGCTACGACCGATCAACACGGTGGGGGGTCCGCCGTTGCGTCGTGGCTACCCGCCGGACACCATCGCCACAACCCGGACCTCGTGCGCGCCGTCGAGCGGAGCATCGAGGCCGCCCCGCTCGCGATGGTCCTCGCCATCGACGTACACGTTGAGATGCTGATTCATCTCGCCTCGCTCATTGAACAGCAGATCGGCCACAGGGAGCGAGTGGAGCGCGTCTCCGACGGTCGTGGCCTCGATGTCGAAGCGCGAACGGCCCGCCGCCTGCGCCGCGAGGATGCTGGGGACCACTACCCGGACCATGCCGTCACCTCCACCGACAGGATCGGTGGAAGGT
This sequence comes from Baekduia sp., assembly GCA_036518975.1. Classification (GTDB taxonomy): domain Bacteria; phylum Actinomycetota; class Thermoleophilia; order Solirubrobacterales; family Solirubrobacteraceae; genus Baekduia. The sequence goes on along the minus strand of DATDMD010000147.1, from coordinate 26,402 downwards.
GCCGTGCGGCCTCCACCCACCTGTCGCCATCCGTCAGAGCGAAGAACGAGCCGCTCTGGGTGCCGAAGTAGACCGACTCGGCGTCATGGGCCGACGCCTCGCGCAGCACGGCCGCCCAGGCGTTCTCGGGCAGGCCGTCGGCGATCGCCTCCCACGTCTCGCCGCCGTCGGCCGTGCGGTAGACGGCGAGCCGGCCGCCCGGAGCGTAGTGGTACTCGAAGCTCGTCTCGGGGATCACGTACACCGTGTCGGGATCGTCCGGGTCGATCATCAGCGGGAACCCGAAGCCGCTCGGCAGCCCGTTCCCGTCCACGCGCTCCCACGTCTCGGCCCGGTCGTCGGACCGGTACACGCCGAAGTGGTTCTGCTGCCAAAGCCGGTCCGGCCGCGCCGGGTGCAGCAGCAGCTTGTGCGGGCACTGCCCGATCTCGGCCCGCGGGTCAGCGAGGAAGTCGGCGTCGACGTTGCTGTTGGCCGCCTCCCACGTCTCGCCGGCGTCTTCGGTGCGGAACACCCCGGCCGCGGTGATCGCGACGTACATCCGCCGGGCGTCGCGCGGGTCGAGCTGGACCGAATGGCACGACATCCCCCCGGCGCCCGGCGACCAGCTCGCGCGCGTGGGGTGCTCGAGCAGACCGCGATTCACCTCCCAGGTCTCGCCGCCGTCGCCGGACCGGAACAGCACGCCCGGCGCGGCCCCGAGGTAGAGCGAGCCCGGCTCCTCCGGCCGACCCGGCTCGACATGCCAGGCCGCTTCGAGCGTGAGACCCGACTCGAGGGGCAGGCCGATCTTCTGCGACCGCGCCCACGTCCTGCCCGCGTCCGTCGACCGCTGCACCGACGACCCGTACACGCGGTGGTTCGTGGCCGCGTACCAGGTGCCGTCACGCGGGTCGCTCACCGCGTGGTAGATCCCCCAGCCGGCGAGCAACGGGCCTGCGGCGTCCCACCGGCGACGCCCGTCATCCCCCCGGAGCAAGAACAGGCCCTTCGTCGTGCCGACAAGCGCCAGGACGCCGATCGCGACACCTCGATTGTGTTGCGGGATCTGGGACTCCGGCGACGGAGCACCCCTGTGGCCCGGATTCTGTCATGTTCGCACCGCGGCCTGCCCCCTCCAGACCTAGGGAAAACCCAATCTTCAACGGTGGGGTCGCCGCGGGAAGTCTGCGGTTGGCCTAATGGGATCGCGGCACGGCCCTGCCTAGCTTGCCGGGCATGGCGAACGCGGTTGGAAGCACACCGAAGGAGCGGCTCTCGCCGGAGCGCGAGCGGGCGCTCGTGGCGGCGGCGGCGGACGGCGACCAGGCAGCGCGCGACCAGGCGGTCGAGATCTTCATGCCGCTGATCGGGAGCGTCGCGCGCACGTACCGCCGCGTGCCGGGCGTCGATCGGGCCGAGCTGATCCAGGAGGGCGTCGCGGGGCTGCTCAAGGCGATCGGCCGCTTCGACCCCGAGCTCGGCACCCCGTTCTGGGCCTACGCGTCCTGGTGGGTGCGCCAGGCGATGCAGCGCCTCGTGGCGGAGATGGCCCGCCCGCTGGTCCTCTCGGACCGCGGGATCCGCAAACTGACCAGCATCAGGACCGCACGCGCTCAGCTGGCGAGCGCCGGCGCCGGCGAGCCGACCACCCAGGAGCTCGTGGCGGCGACCGGGCTCGACCGCGAGCAGATCGAGGGCCTCGAGGCGGCCGCGCGCCGGCCGCGCGGCCTCGACGAGCCGGTCGGCGGCGACGAGGGTCCCTGCCTGTGCGAGACGATCGCGGACCCCGGCGCCGAGGACGCCTACGACCGCGTCGGCGACGACGGCGAGCTCGCGCTGCTGCGCGCCCTCACCGCCGGTCTCGGCGACCGCGAGCGCGCGATCGTGTACTCGCGGTTCGGCTTCGGTCGCCCGGTGCGGACGCTGCGCGAGGTGGCCGAGGGCCTCAACGTCAGCGCCGAGCGCGTGCGCCAGATCGAGCAGAGCGCGCTGGAGAAGCTGCGCGCCGGGCTCGAGGCGGCCCAATACGCCCACTGAGGGGCCGCTCTTCGCGACGTGAAAGCGCGGGCCGCCGCCCTGACCGACCCCTCCGTCGACTTCAGCGCGCCGCTCCGCCGGCTCGACTTCGACGCCGCACCGATCATGTTCGCGAACCACTTCCTGGTTCAAGACCAGTTGAACGAGCTCGTCGTGACCCTGGGCCAGGTGACGGGGCCGCCCGTCGTCGGCCCGCCCGACGAGGTCGCCGAGCGCACACGACGCCCACGACCCCGCGCCACCCGGCTGCGAGCTGTCCGGCGTAGGCGATCGACATGTCGCTGGCGATAGGCCCGCAACCGGGCGGCTCAACCGCTGCGGCGGCCGCCCGCCGGCGCCTGCTTCTCGGTGCGCATCAGCGCGTCCAGCATGCCGTGCAGGTGCGCCGTCGCGCGCTCGATGTCGAGGTGCTTGTACTGCCCCGCGCGCGACTCGGCCGCCAGCACGCCGCACCGGTGGACCTTCTGGAAGTCCCCGTAGGGGAACTTGTAGCGGCCCTTGCTGTCCTCGTCCTGCGCCTCGTCGACGCCGAGGTGCCAGCGCGCGTACGCCTGCATGCCGTGGTCGCGGATGTACGCGTTCTCCTGCGCGGCGGAGGGCTGGTGCTCGCTCCAGTCGTCGCGCTGGTCGAACACGGCCTCGCGCTGCTCGATCAGCCGCTGCGCGTGCTCGTACGCCGTGGTGTTGAGTCGCATGTCTCCCTGCCTCCGGTCGGCTTCCTGGTCTGGGACCTAGGCCGGCGGCGGCCTGGTCCAATGGCGACGGTGCGGGTCGCACGCGGCGCAGGACGGCCTATCACCGAGCCCATGGCCCCGTTCGCGCCGGTGACAACCCTCAGGCCGCAGGAACGCCGGTCGAGCACGAGCCGCACGCGGGAGGTGCACGCGTTTCGGCGCTACGCGCGATCGCGCGATCCCGCGCTGCGCGAGGAGCTCGTCGCCCGGTACCTGCCGCTGGCCCGCCACGTCGCCTGCCTGTACGCGGGCGGCCGTGAGCCGCTCGAGGATCTCGTGCAGGTCGCCAACCTCGGACTGCTCAAGGCCCTCGACCGCTTCGATCCCTATCGTGGCACGACGTTCGCCGCGTACGCCTTCCCGAGCATCGCCGGCGAGGTGCGCCGGCACTTCCGCGACCGCGGGTGGCTCGTCAAACCGCCGCGCGGGGTCCAGGAGCAGGCGCTGCTCGTGCAGCGCGCGACCGGCGTGCTGGCGTGCGAGCTCAACCGAGCGCCCACCGTCGGGGAGATCGCCCGCCGCGTCGGCGTCGGCGAGGAGGCCGTCCTCGAGGGGCAGCGCGCGCTGCAGGCGCGGGCCGCGTGGTCGCCGCCCGTGTCGCCCGAGGACCGGGACGAGTCGCCGATGGATCGCCTGGGCCGGATCGACGACGGCTTCCGCCGCGCCGAGGACCGTGCGACGCTGTCGTCGCTGTGCCGGATCCTGACGCCGCGCGACCGCAGGGTGCTGGCGCTCGTCTTCGTCGAGGACCTCCCGCAGGCCGAGGTCGGCCGGGTCGTCGGCCTGTCCCAGATGCAGATCTCGCGGATCGTCCGGGCGGCGCTGGAGAAGCTGCGCGCCGCGGCCGCATGAGCCGGGCGGCTGCTGCGGCGGCAGGTCGAGGACCTCGTCGTCGCCGAGCGCAGGCCGCGGGGCCTGGACGAGCCGGTCGGCTCGGACGAGGGCGCCCGCGGCACGTTGGGCGACCTCGTGCCCGATCCCGTCGCCGAGGAGGCCTACGACATGGTGCCCACGCGGCTGGCCGTCAAGCAGCTCCCTGAGCTGCTGGGCCGGCTGAGCGATCGGGAGCGCGCCGTCGTCTCCGGCCATTTCGGGCTCGGCGGACTCACCCCGCGCACCCTCCGCGAGCTCGGCGAGAGCCTGGGCGTCACCGCCGAGCGCGCACGTCAGATCGAGCGCGAGACGCTGGACAGCTGCGCGCGGCGACCGATCGCCGCCAACCCTTGCCGTCCCGCGGGCCGGGCCTGTAGCCACGGTCGACCCGGACCACGGAGCGCGAGTCGCGGTTCCACTGGCGCATCGTCATCGGGCTCGGGGCCGTGTGGATCCTGGACGGCCTCCTGGTCACGGTCGTCGGGGCGATCGCGCCGCGCATGACCATCGCACCTCTGCTCACCGCCGAGGAGGCCGAGGCCGGCGCGGCCCCGCGGCCGGCGCATGCCGGCTCCGCGGAGCGCCGGGACCGGATCGGCCGGCGTGGCGCCCGCCACCGCGAGCACGACCAGCCGGTCGCCCACGCGCCTGCGCCATGAGCGGTACGGGCCCTCGCGAGCCGGGACCGGCGACGGCCGCGCGGACAGGCCGTGACGGGTCTGGGAGCATTGCCCGCGAGGGCGCCGGGCCTAGTGCATGAGCCGTTCACGACCACGGAGGCGTAAGGACGATGACCGACTTGATGACCGAGCAGGGAGCGGCCGAGGACGCCGGCCCCGCAGAATCGCCGCCGGGCGGCGAGCTCAACGCCGCCGTGGCGCGCGCCGTCGTCGGCATCTACCGTGACGTGGCCGGCCGCGGCCCCACCCGTGCTCGTGCCTTCTTCCGCGACGACGTCCTCGTCGTGGTGCTGCGCGACGTGCTGACCACAGGTGAGCGGAGCATGGTCCGCGCCGGTCGCGCCGACAGCGCGCGAGCGACCCGCGACGCGCTCCAGGACGTCATGCGCGACGCGCTCATCGCGGCCGTGGAGCGGATCACCGGCCGCAGGGTCGAGGTCCTGCTCGGCAGCTCAGAGGCCGAGAGCGGCGTGGCGGCGCAGGTCTTCCTGCTGGATCACCCGGTCCACGCCGTCGCCGCGGACGCGACGGCTCCGCGGTACGCGAACGGTGAGCGATAGTTGACCGTCGTGTCCGCAGCCGCGCGGGAGGCGGGCCAGCGGCCCCTGGGCACGCTCCGGCTCGGCCTGATCGCGGCGCCGGGCGCCGCGCACGACCTCGCCCGGGACCTCGCCTCGAAGCTTCCGGAGGCCCTGCGCGGTGAGGCGTCCTCCGCGGTCGAGTGGGAGGTCCCGCTGGTCGCCGACGCGTTCGCCGCCGACGCCCGGCTCAGCGGCGTCGACATGATCGACCGGGCGCGCGAGCGGATGCAGCGCGAGGGCTGGCACCTCGCCGTCTGCGTGACCGATCTGCCGCTGCGCAACGGCCGCCGTCCCGTGGTCGCCGACGCGAGCGCCACGCACGGTGTGGCGATCCTGTCGCTCCCCGCGCTGGGCGCTGCCCGGATGCGCCGGCGGGCGCTCCAGACGATCCTCCAGCTCCTCGACGGGCTCATGGCCGAGCGCCTCGTCACCGCCGGCGAGCGCGGCGGCCGGCGGCGGCGCAGCCGCGTCGACCGCCGGCTCGCCGGCGTCGCGGCGACGGCGGGCTCGCCCGACGACGACGTCCGCTTCGTCGCGGGCGTCCTGCGCGGCAACGTGCGGCTGCTGCTCGGCATGGTGGCGGCGAACCGGCCGTGGCGGCTGGCGGTCGGGCTGTCGCGCGCCCTCGCCGGAGCCCTCGGGGCCGCCGCGTTCTCGCTCGTCACCAGCGACATCTGGCAGCTCGCTGACAGCCTGGGCCCGGGCCGGCTCGTGGTGCTCACGGTGCTCTCGGTCGGCGCGACGATCGTGACGCTGATCGTGGCCCACGAGCTGTGGGAGCGCAGCGGCAACGGCCTGCGCCGCGAGCAGGCCGTGCTGTTCAACGCCGCGACGACGATCACCGTCGCCCTCGGCGTGCTCGTGCTCTACGCCGCGCTGTTCGCCATCGCCCTCGGGGGCGCGTGGCTCATCGTGGCCGACGGCCCGTTCGCCAAGACCCTCGGTCATCCCCCGAGCCTGAGCGACTACGTGCGGCTCGTGTGGCTCGTCTCGTCGCTGTCGATGGTCGGCGGGGCGCTCGGCGGCGGCCTCGAGAGCGACGAGACCGTGCGCCAGGCGGCCTACGGCTACCACCCCGATCCCGATGCTGAACGGGAGTTGCGGCACGCGCCGGGGGACGAGGCGTGATCAGCGCGGAGCGCCCGGGCGCCGAGGCCGCGAGCGGGCGCGTCGTCGTCCACGAGCGCGCGCGTTGGCCCTCGAGGTGGCCGACGGCGCCGGCCTCGTCCGGTCGGCGGTCGTCGCCGGGCAGACGACGCTCATCCTCATCGCCACCTGCGACGACGGGAACCGGCTCCTGCCCACGCTCGGCCGCCTCGTCGCGCTACCCGAACGGCCGCCGATCGTCGTCGTCGACAACGGCTCGGCGCACGACATCGCCGCGGGCCACCGACCCGGCGACGTCGAGGCGATCACGCTGCCGGCGGATCGCGGCCCGGCCGCGCGCATGGCGGACGCTCCGGCGGTCCTGGGGTTCCTGGCGTGCGGCGTCGTCCTGCGCCGCCGCGCGCTGCTCGCGACCGGAGCGTTCGAGCACTGCAGTCGGTTCGGAGGAGAGGAGCGCCCGACCGCGCTCGACCTCGCCTCGGCCGGCTGGCGGCTGGCCTACGACCCGGCCGTCGTCGTCCACCACCATCCCCGGCCGTCGGAGCGACGTCGCGGGGCGGCACCGCGCGACGGTCCGCAACGACCTTGACACGTGGTGGTCGCGGTTGCCGTGGCGCCTCGCGTTGCGCTACACCGCGGGCGTCGCGTGTCGCACGCCGACCACCATCGCCGCCGCGCTCCCGCAGATCGCACACGCGCTGCGCAACACCGGCGCCCGGTGCCCCTGTCGGTGGCCGAGGCGCTGCGTGCGATCGAGCGCCACGAGCGCCGGACGTCCGCGTGCGCACGCTGCCCCACCGACGCGCGTCAGACCTCACCAGGCGCCCGCTGAGCGATGCCCAGGGACGTCGGGGTGACACGGACGGGGCCGAGCCGGCGCAGGGCGTCGACCCGGTGCTGCGGCGGGACCCGGCGCGGCACCGCCGCCTCTACAGCGCGAGCGACGCGCGTCGGGTCGATGCGGGACCAGCGCCCGAGGCCCGTGCCCCAGGCATGGACGTAGGCCCAGGCGCGGCCGTCGCTGACCGCGACGGTCCAGTCATGGCGGTCACCGGTGACCCGGGTGTCGGTGACGAACGCGCCGACGCCCGCCGGCGCCCGCGGCGCCCGGTCCGTCGCAAGGCGGGCGGCCTGCGTGAAGGTCAGCCGGTCGGGATGGTCTCCGATCTCGATCTCCATGGGTCCTCCTCCTCAGCGGCGCCCGCCGAGGCGGTCCAGCACGCGGCGCGCGAAACGCTCCACGGGCGGCTCCGGCGACGGGATCCGGTCGCGATCGCGATGCCGCCAGCCCACCTCTTCGGGCAGCTCGTCGGCGCCGACCGACAGCAGGACGCCGCGCTGGTGGATCTCGGCGATCTGGCCGGGGAGCGCGTGGAGATGACGGCCCGGGAGCGGCAGGGTGTGGACGACGACGCCCTCGAAGATGCCTCCCGGCTCGATCAGGACCTCGTCGACGACGCCGACGCGGCGGCCGCTGGGGTCGTAGACGGGGGTGCCCTCGGCGAGGGCGGTGAAGGCGATGGCGGGCCCGAGGTCCATGGTCACCGTGGAACTAGGCCGCCGGGGACCTGGGAGCAGGGCGGATCGCGTGTTCAGGGCGCGAGGTCGTGCCCGCGGCAGGCGAGCTGCAGGAGGAGGCGGTCGTCAGCGTTCTCCGCATCGACGTCCAGCAGCGAGAAGATCCGGTCGATCCGGTAGGAGACCGTGTTGCGATGAAGGTTGAGCACCTCGGCGGTCCGGGTCAGCGAGCCCTGCTGGTCGAGGTAGACGTGCAGCGTCCGGATCAGGCGCTCGGCCCGTGGACCGCCGAGGGCGACCAGCGGCGCCAGCACGGTCGCGACCGCGTCGCGCGCCGTGTCCGACGTGTACCACTCGACCAGCCCGCGGCGCAGGCCCGCGCGATCGAATGCCACGGCGGTCCAGGGGCGCTTCGAGGTCCGTGCGACCGCGACGGCCGCCTTGGCCTCCGACGCGGAGGCCAGCAGGCCGCTCGGCCCCTGGTGCGCGCCCCCCACGCCACAGTGCACGAGCGTGATCGGGAGCGCGTCGCGCAGCGCGGCCATCGCGCGGTCGACGGCGCGGGCGACGTCGGTGGCGCTCGCCCGACCCGGGTCGCTCGCAGACGTGCGCAACAGCACGGCGCCTGCGCCGGAACGGGCGGTGTGCCACTCGGCGCCGGGCTCGCGCAGCGCATGGACCAAGGAGGCCGCCTGCCGCTGCCGCGCCTGGTCGGCCGCGATCGGATCGTGCTGCTCGTCGTCGGCGAGGTCCTCGAAGTCGAGGCGTGCCGCCACGTGCCAGCCGTCGATCGGGACGCCCAGCGAGCGGGCGCGGTGCGCGATCGCGTCGCGGTCGATCGGTGGCGCGACGAGCAGCTCGGCGAGGACGGCGCCGCGCGACTGCAGCGGCAGGCTGGCGGCCAGGCGTGCGCGCTCGAGCGCCTGCCACGTCCGCGTCGACGCGATGCTCAGCGTGAGCTCCAGCGCCAAGCCGAGATCGCCGTCCTGACGCTCGGCGGTCAGCCACGCCTCGGGCTGGCCGTTGCCGCGCACGGCGGCCATCATGCCCGTGGACGGCCGCCGCGAGACCACCCGGATCGGGACGCCCAGCGCGGCGCCCGCGTGCTCGGCGATCGCCTCCGGCGCCCCGTCGGGCGGGTGGGCGTGGATCGCCCGCATCGCGGTGTGCGCGCGGAGCAGCGCCGCGTCGGCGCCGCCGCTCAGCTCGCGCCCGACCGCGACCGCGAGCGCCGCCAGGTCGACCTCGGTGCCCGCCGCGAGCAGCGCGACGCCGAGGCGATCGGCCAGCGCGCCCGCCGTCGGGGTCACGGCGTCGACGGCCGGTCCGCACAGGACCAGCGCGGCGACGCCGACGCTCGCGGCGATGCGCAGCGCGACGTCAAGGCGATAGCCGCCCGCCAGCGCCGACGCGATGCGGGTCAGCAGGACGATCGCGTGCCTGGGAACGCGCTCCAGGTCGGACACGTCCTCGACCAACGCGACGCTCGTGACCGGCGTGGGGCTCCGCGCCTGTGTGAGGTACCTGAGCGAGGGGCCGACCGCCGGTGACCCGACGAGCTGGTCGAGCGAGGCCACCGGCCTATGCTACGCGCAGAGCAACTGCTCCGGAGATCTTCGCATGCGCCTGGACGACCGCACCCTGCGCGACCTGGCCCGCGGTTGCGGGCTGCTCGGCGCCGGTGGAGGCGGGGACACGTTCGTCCCGCTGACGATGGCGCGCCGCGCGGTCGCCGAGCATGGCCCGGTCGACGTCCTGGACGCCTGCGACCTCCCGCCGGACGGGCTCGTGATGCCCTGCGGGCTCCTCGGCTCGCCCGTCGTCGCGGCCGAGCGCATCCCCAGCGGGGACGAGGGCCGCCAGTTGCGAGCGGCGGTGCAGGCGCGGTCCGGCGACGCGGTCGTCGCGCTGATGCCGTACTCGATCGGCGGCGGCAACGGCCTCGTCTGCGTGACCTGGGCCGCCCGGATGGGGCTGCCGCTGCTCGACGCCGATGCGATGGGCCGCACGTTCCCGTCGCTGCAGCAGATGGCCACCGGCCTGGGCGGCGTCCGGGTGACGCCGGCGATCCTGACCGACGGCCGCGGCAACACGGTGGTGCTGGACGCCGCCGACGATGCCTGGGCCGAGCGGCTCGCGCGCCGGATCGCGGCGAGCATGGGCGGCGTCTGCGCGGTGGCCGTCGCCTGCCTGACCGTGCGCGACGCGCGGCGGTGCGCGATCCTCGGCTCGATCTCCGGCGCGGTCGCGCGCGGCGGCGACCCCGACGGCCTCGGTCGGGTGCTGGCCGAGGGACGCCTCGGCGAGATCGAACGCCGCGTCACCGGCGGCGCGATCAGCGTCTCGGCGACGCTCGACGCCGGTGGGCGCCGGATCCGGCTGGAGGCCCAGAGCGAGATCCTGCTCGCGCTGGAGGACGGCGTGGCACGCGCCGCCGTGCCCGACGTGCTCGCGCTGGTCGACGCGGCATCCGGCGCGCCGCTGCTGGTCGACCGCCTGCGCGACGGCCAGGCCGTCCGCCTGCTCGTGCTCGAGGCCGCGCCGATCTGGCGCACGCCCGGCGGGCGGGCGCTGACCGGGCCGACGACGTTCGCGCTGGAGCTGACCGCGGGCCCCGGGAGCCAGGCGCGCGATGCCCCCGGTTGAGGCCGTCGCCGGCGTGCTCGCCGGCGAGACCGGCGCCGAGGCCGTCCTGCTGGACGCGCGCGACCGGCTGCGCGCGAGCGCGCGAACCGATGCCGCCGCGACGCCGGGGGCGGGCTGTGCCGCCGCGCTCGACGCGCTGGCCGGCGACCTCGGGCGCCCGCTGCCGGCCGCCACGCGCGTGAAGCTGGGCAGCGACTGGGTCGCCGCCGCGCTGCGCGAGCGGCGCGGTCTGACGCGCGTCGCGGTGATCCGGGCCGGCGGCCCGCTGACCGGCGCCGTCCCGCCGCTGTGGACCTGGCCGGCCGCGCTACGCGACGCGATCTCGACCGGCACGGCGATCGTCGACGGCGGCGCCGAGTACGACGGCCGGCGTCCGGTGCCGCTGGACGTGGAGGCCGTCCTGCGGTTCCTGAACGTCGTCGCGGAAGCCACCGAGGCCGTCGCGGTCGTCGGCGTCTTCTCGCCGATCGCCGCCGACGACGAGCTCGCGGTCGCCGAGCTCGTGCGCCGCGAGCTCGGGCCTGCCGTGCCCATCTCGCTGGGGCACGAGATCGGCTCGCTCGGCCTGCTGGAGCGCGAGAACGCCACGGCGCTCAACGCGGCGCTCGTCGGGCCGGCGCAGGCGCTGGCCTCGGCGCTGCTGACCGTGCTCGAGGAGCGCGAGATCGCGGCCGAGCCGTTCGTCACCCAGACCGACGGCTCGGTGATGGTCCTCGAGCACGCGGTGCGCTACCCGTGCCGGATGCTGGAGAGCGGGCCCGCGCTGGCGCTGCACGGCGCGGCGTGGTTGAGCGGCATCGCCGACGGCGTCGTCGCCAACGACGACGGCGTCCGCACCGACGTCGGCGCGCTGGCCGGCGGCGTGCCGCGCGAGGCGCTTGACGACGTCACCGAGATCGCGGGGGTCCGGACGACCATGCGGCGCCCGCGGATCCGGCGGCTGGCCGGCAGCGCCGCGCCGGGCACCGCTCGCGCGGCCGCGCTGCGCGACGCGCTCGCCGCCTCCCCCGTCCGGCGCGACCAGGCCACGGTCGTGACCGTCGGCACCGGCGCGCAGGACTTCGCGGCCGGCTTGGCGGGCATGGAGGGGATCGAGGCCGTGGTGCCGGCCGACGCCGCGGTCGCCGGCGCGATCGGGGCCGCGCGCGCGTTCGTCGCCGGGCAGGTGGAGGTCTTCTGCGAGCACGAAGGCCAGGGGGCCGCGGCGGCCGTCGCCCGCGCCCGGCGCGCGGCGGTCGAGCGCGCGATCCACGCCGGCGCCGACCCGGCGCTGGTCCACGTCGTCGAGGTCGATCAGATGCCGCTCGGCTACCTCGTCGCGCCCGCGGTGCGGATCCGCGTGCGCGCCGCGGGACCCTGCGGTTGAGCACGGCGCTCAGACCCGGAAGCGCCGCTGGTCAACGTGGGAACAGCGGTTGCCTGACCTCCGACGGCAATAGCTGTGCACAGCTCACAGAGAACGGGGCGGAGACCGGCGCGGACGACGAACGCCCGGCCTTCCGGCGCGGGCACCGTCGTCTCCATGACCACGATCTCCGAGACGCCACACCATCGCGCAGGCCGACCGGACGAGCCCGCACGGCTGCGGGCCGCGCAGGCCCACGGCAGCCCCGGACGGACCGAGCTCGTCGAGGCCTACATGCCGCTGATCGGGTCCGTCGCCCACCGCTACCGCGGGGCCCGCGCGGTCAACCACACCGAGCTGATGCAGGAGGGCGTCGTCGGCCTCCTGCGCGCCGTCGACCGCTATGACCTCAGCCGCGAGACGCCGTTCTGGGCCTATGCCTCGTTCTGGGTCCGCCAGGCGATGCAGCAGCTGGTCGCCGAGCTGACCTGGCCGGTCGTGTTGTCGGACCGCGCGCTGCGCCAGCTGGCGCGGATCCGCGACGCCGAGCGCCGCTTCTCCCAGGACAAGGGCCGCTCGCCGTCGGTCGCCGAGCTGGGGGCGGCGGCCGGTCTCGGGCCCGAGCAGCTCGGCCTCCTGCTCGCCGCCGAGCGCTCGCCGCGCGGGCTGGACGAACCGGTCCCTGTCGACCGCGGCACGGGGAGCACCCTGGGCGAGATGCTCAGCGACCCCGCCGCGCAGGACCCGATCGAGCGGATCCCGTCGCGCGACGCGGCCGAGCGGCTGGATGAGGTCCTCGTCCTGCTCACCGACCGCGAGCGAACGATCTTGACCGAGCACTACGGCCTCGACGGCGAGCCCCGGACGCTGCGCGTGATCGCCGCCGGGCTGGGCGTCAGCGCCGAGCGCGTCCGCCAGATCGAGCAGGGCGCGCTGGACAAGCTGCGCGAGACCTGCGACGCGGCGGTCTGAGGCGATGCGCGACCCAGAGGTGTTCCTCGAACGGCGGCTGTTCGCCCGGTACGCCGACCCCGCCGACCCGGTCGACGCGGACGCGCTGATCCGCCGCTACCTGCCGCTCGCCCGCTCGCTCGCCAGGACCTTCCGCGCGACCAGCGAGCCGTTCGACGACCTGCTGCAGGTCGCGACGCTCGGGTTGTTGAAGGCCATCCGCCGCTTCGACCCCAGCCGCGGGATCATGTTCTCGTCCTACGCGACGCCGACGATCATGGGGGAGCTGCGGCGCCACTTCCGTGACACCACGTGGGTGATCCACGTGCCGCGCGACCTGCAGATGCTCGGCCTGCGCGTCGACCGCGACGCGCGCCAGCTGACCCTCGAGACCGGACGGCGACCGACCGTCGAGGCGCTCGCGCGCCGCCTGGACTGCGACGGCCGCGCGGTGCTGGAGGGGCGGATGGTCATGCGCGCGCGCCGGCCGGTGTCGCTGGAGATGCCGCGTGGCGACGACGCCGCGAACGACACGCTCGGCGACACGGTCGGCGCCGACGACACCGGCTTCGGTCGCGCGATCGAGCGCGGCGCGATCGAGGCCATGCTGGCCCAGGTCACCTGCCGCGAGCGCGAGATCCTGCGGCTGCGCTTCGAGGAGGACCTCACCCAGCGCGAGATCGGCCGGCGGATCGGCGTCTCGCAGATGCAGGTCTCGCGGATCCTGCACAACGTGCTCGCGCGACTGCGGGACGCCGCCCCCGCCCAGCACCGTCCGGCCGCCCTTGCCGCGGGCGGCGACCGGTCTACAGCACCAGGAACATGAGCGCCCGCACCGTCTCCGCGACCCCGCTGCCCGAGACGCCCGACCACGACGGCGCCTACCCGCGGCTCGACGACGAGCAGCTCGCGCGCCTCGCGCCGGTGGGACGCACGCGGCCGACGACGACGGGCGAGATCCTGTTCCGCGAGGGCGACGAGGACTACCCCTTCATCGTCGTCCTGGAGGGCAGGGTGGCCGTCGTCCAAGGGGAAGGCGACGACCAGCGCCTGATCGCCGTCCACGGCCCGCGGCGCTTCCTCGGCGAGCTGAGCCTGCTCACCGGGCAGGCCGCGTTCTTCACCGCCGTCGTCCATCAGGCGGGCAGCGTCCTGGAGGTCCCCGTCGACCGGCTGCGCGAGCTGGCGACCCACGACAGCGCGCTGGGCGACCTGATCCTGCGCGCCTACCTGATGCGCCGCGAGATCCTCATCGGCCTCGGCGCCGGGCTGAAGATCGTCGGCTCGCGCTACTCGCCGCAGGCGCGGGCGTTGCGCGACCTCTGCGCGCGCAACCGCGTGCCGCACCGCTGGATCGACCTCGAGGAGGACGCGTCGGCCGAGGACCTCCTGCGGCGGCTCGGCGTCTCGCCCCGGGAGACGCCGGTGGTCATCTGGCACGGAGAGGTCCTGCGCAACCCGACGCCCGGCGAGCTGGCCCACGCGATCGGGCTGCCCGACATCCCCGCGGCCGTCGAGGTCTGCGACCTCGTCGTCGTCGGCGCGGGACCGGCCGGGCTGGCCGCCGCCGTCTACGGCGCCTCGGAGGGCCTGAGCACCGTCGCGCTGGACGCCGTCGCGACCGGCGGCCAGGCCGCGACGTCGTCGCGGATCGAGAACTACCTCGGCTTCCCCGCCGGCCTGTCGGGCGCTGAGCTGGCCGAGCGCGCGACGATCCAGGCGCGGAAGTTCGGTGCCCGGCTGGCCGTCCCCGCCACCGCCGTCGCGCTGGACCGCTGCGACGGGCACTACGTGATCCGCCTCGCGTCGGGCCAGGCGCTCGAGGCGCGCTCGGTCGTCATCGCCACCGGGGCGCGCTACCGCAGGCTCGCGGTGCCGCGCCTGGAGGCGTTCGAGTCCAACAGCGTGTACTACGCGGCGACGCTGATGGAGGCGCAGTGGTGCGCGGGCCAGCCGGTCGTGGTCGTCGGCGGCGGCAACTCGGCCGGGCAGGCGACGACGTTCCTGGCCCGCCACGCCACGCAGGTCCACCTCGTGCTCCGCGAGGACGATCTCGAGGTCAACATGTCGCGCTACCTGGCCGACCGCATCCGCGGCCTGCCCAACGTCGACGTCCGCCCCCACTCCGAGGTGCGTGAGCTGCTCGGCGACGATCGCCTGGAGGCCGTCGTCGTCGAGGACCGGCTCAGCGGCGCTCGCGACCGCGTCGGCGCCCAGGCCCTGTTCGTCTTCATCGGCGCCGATCCCCACACCGAGTGGCTGCGCGGCGTCGTGGCGCTCGACGACGGCGGCTACGTCATCACCGGCGCCGAGTGCGAGGAGGAAGGCCGGCGCGCACTGCTGCTGGAGACCAACCGGCCGGGCGTGCTCGCCGTCGGCGACGTGCGCAGCGGCTCGATCAAGCGCGTGGCCTCGGCGGTCGGCGAGGGCTCGATGGCCGTGCGCCTCGTGCACGAGCACCTCGGCACGCTGCGCTGACCGCCGATCGAGTCCTACACGTAGGTCTCGTCGAAGTAGCACCAGCGCCAGTCCTCGCCCGGCTCGAACGAGCGGACGACCGGGTGCTCGATCTCCAGCGCGTGGGCCCGCGCGTGGCGCATCGGCGAGGAGTCGCAGCACCCGACGTGGCCGCAGGTCAGGCACAGGCGCAGGTGCACCCACGGCGAGCCGATGCGCAGGCACTCCTCACAGCCCTGCGGCGTGCGCGGCGCGACCGGGCGGATCATCGCGAGGTGACGGCAGGAGGTGGCCATGACCTTGTCCATAGGCCGCCCCGGCCTAGCTCCCAGGGCGATGCCCCGCGTGACGATCGAGCGCTTCGACCCGCCGACCTCGCAGCACGCGTCCCGCGTCCGCTGGTGGGCCGGCGCGCGCGCCGCCGACGAGCTCGGCGGCCGCCACGTGTGGTGCGCGTCCGCCTCGCCGCGCGGCCGCGGCGCGGCGCGCGCGCTGGAGGGGCTGCTGCGCGCCGGCGGCGGGCTCGACGCCGCGTCGCTCGACGTCGACGGCGGCGCGTGGCTGCGCGACCTCGCCCGGCAGCTCGACGCGCTGCTGACCCAGCTGCGCGCGCCGCTGGGCGTCGAGCAGCGCGCGGACTGCGCCGCGGCCGCCGCCGCCGGCGAGCGCGCGATCGGCGGCGACGTACGGGCGGGCGACCTGGTCGTCGTCCACGACGCGGCCGCGGCGCTCGCCGCCCAGGCGTTCCGCGCGCGCGGCGCGCACGTCGTCTGGTGCATCGACCCCGCCACCGGCACCGCGGCCGTCGACGCCCTGCGTCGTTACACGGGCGACGTCGACGCCTACCTCTCGAGCAGCGTGCGGCGCGCGCCTGCGGGAGGGGTCGTCCGCCACGTCGCCGTGCTGATGCCGAGCGCCGACGTCCTGGCCGCCAAGCAGGTCTTCGACCCCGACCCCGACGAAATGCTGGGCTGGCGCAGCGCGCTGGCCGACGTGGTGGCCGACGACCACGACGAGCACGTCGGCGGGCGCCGTCACATCCGCCCGGCGGTCGCCGCGCGCTGAGCCGGCGGCTCGCTCCGCGCCAGCCGCGCGGCGGCGCGCAGCAGCGCGTCGGGCCAGCGCATCAGGAGGGCGCCGGCGATGGCCATCACCAGCACGTAGGCGGCGGCGACCGGCGGCAGGTCGGGCTCGACGCCCGCGGTCGCGGCCAGCCCGGCGAGGACCACGGCGACGTCGCCGTGCGGCAGCAGCGCCGCCGCGGCGCGCGCCCGCCCCTCCGCCCCCACGCCGGCCAGCGCCGCGGCGCGCCACCCGGTCACCGACTTGGTGACGACGGTCGCGGCGACCAGCGCGACGACCGGCAGGGCGACCGACGGCAGCCGGCCCGTGTCGACCTGGAGGCCGAAGAACAGGAAGAACAGCGCGGCGTTGAAGTCGCGGATCGGCGCCAGCAGCGGCGCGGTCCGCGTCGCCACCTCGCCCGACAGCGCGATCCCCGCCAGGAACGCGCCGATCGCCGCGCCGACCTGCAGCGTCTCGGCCACGCCCGCGGCCAGGAGGACGAGGCCGAGCACCGACAGCAGCACGACCTCCTCGGAGTGGTGGGCGAGCAGCCGCCCGAGCCGGTCGCCGAAGCGCGACGCGCCGAGCAGCGCGACGACGATCGCGGCGATGGCGATCCCGACCGAGCCCAGGCTCGCCAGCACGCCGCCGCCGACGAGCAGCGTCGCGACCAGCGGCAGGAACACCGCCATCGCCAGGTCCTCGGTGATCAGCACCGACAGGATCGCCGGCGTCTCAGGGCAGCGCAGCCGCCCGAGGTCGCCCAGCGCCTTGACGACCATGCCCGACGACGACGCCCATGTCACGCCGCCGAGCACGACGGCCGCCACCGGATCCCAGCCCAGCAGCAGGCCGGCGACGATCCCCGGCGGCACGTTGAGCACCACGTCCAGGACGCCCGCGCGGCGGTGGCGGAGCAGGTGCATGGTCAGGTCCTCCGCCGTGTACTCCAGACCGATGAGGAACAGCAGCAGGATCACGCCGAACCCGGCGGCGAACCGCACCACCTCCCCGTCGAGCGCCGGCACGTGGAAGGAGCCGAGCGCCAGCCCGGCGATCAGGTAGAGCGGGATCGGGGAGACCCCCACGCGCGCGGCGATCCGCGCGGCCAGGCCCAGCGCGAACACGGCGGCGCCGAGCTGGAGGTAGACCGGCGCCACGTCCTGCATGCGTGGATCAGCCCGGCTCGACGAGCCCGTAGTCGCCGTCGAAGCGCAGGTAGAGCACCTTGCCGCGGCCGTCGTCGGCGTCGATGAAGTACAGGAACCGGTGGTTGAGCAGGTCCATCTCGCGGCGCGCGACGGCGAACGGCAGCGGCTCCGAGTAGCGGCTGGGCTCGGGTACCACCGGCGGGCCCTCGTCGGCCAGCGCGCTGCCCTGCGGGTGGAGCAGGCCGACGCGGCCGTCGTCGCGCCAGTGCACGACGACGTCCTCGCGGGTGAGCACGTGGACGAACAGCCGGAACTCCTGGTCGTCGTCGAGCAGGTCGGCGATCGCCGAGAGCGTCGACTCGGGCTCGTCGGAGTAGGCGCGGCGGCGGACGATCCGGCGCTCCTCGGGCGGCTTGCGCGGGAGCTCGGGGCGCGGGCGCTCCATGCGGCGCAGGTCGGCGATCCCGCGGGCGATCACGCGTGGCTCGTTCCGCAGCGCGACCTGGCTGTCGCGCGTCCGGCGCAGCTGGCGGCGCAGGCGCTCGACGGCGGCCGCCGCCGCGGTGATCGCGGTCGGCCCGAGCGCGTGGGCGGCGAGGACGCGACCGTGGTCGGGCGCGCTGGCGTCGGCGACGAACGGCCGCCGGGAGTGCGGGCCCGAGAGGACCGGCCCCGGCCGGACGGTCAGGCGCACCTCGGGCGGCGGGTCGTCGACCAGTCGCTCCAGGCCGGCGACGCGGCGGCGGATCTGCTCGACGAGCCGCGGGGACACGTCCGGGGCGCGGACCTCGACGTCCATCAGCCCTCGCCCCCGCCGCTCAAGGCGTACACGATGGCCTGCTCGACCGGCACGCGGTTGGCGGCCTGGCGCCAGACGACGGTCCGGGGGTGGTCGATCGCCGCCGCGTGGATCTCCTCACCGCGGTGGACGGGCAGGTGGTGCAGGACGATCGCCCGCGCCGACGCGCGCTGGACCAGCGCCGGCGTCACGCGGTAGGGCGTCAGCTGCTCGTGCAGGCGGCGGCGCTCGACGGGGTCGGCGGGTCGGGGCCACGGGCCGGTGACGATCGCGTCGGCGCCGGTCACCGCCTCCCGCGGGTCGTCGACGAGCGCGACCTGGCCGCCGTGCAGCTCGCCCATGACCGCGGCCGCCGTGACGTCCTCGGGCTCGGGGCGGTGCGCGGGCGGCGCGGCGACGCGCACGGTCATGCCGGCCAGCGCGCCGATCGTCAGCAGCGACCGCGCCGCGTTGCTCGACGGGCCGACGTAGGCGACCACAAGGCCGTCCAGCGCGCCGAAGTGCTCGCGCATCGTGAAGACGTCGGTCAGCGCCTGGCACGGGTGGTGCTCGGGCGAGCGGGCGTTGACCACCGGGACGGTCGCGGCGGCGGACAGCCGCGCGAGGTCGCGGTCGGACCGGTCGCGGACGAGGATCGCCGCGCTCCAGCCCGACAGGATCCGCCCGACGTCCTCCAGCGGCTCCTCCTCGGGGTCGAGGTCCCGGGACCGCATCGTGATCGGCTCCATCCCGAGCCGGTGCGCCGCCACCTGCGCCGAGAGGCCCGCGCGGGTCGTGGGGACCTCGTACAGGCAGGCCAGCGCCGCGCCGGCCAGCGCGCCGGTCCACCCGGCCGGCTCGGCCTTCATCCGCCCGGCGAGGCCGAGCAGCTCGTCGAGGGCGACCCGCGTCAGGTCGGTCGCTCGCAGGAGGTCGGGCGGCCAGTCGATCAGCGCCGGGGCCGTCATGCGGTCGCCGACGACGCCGGTGCCGGCTCGCCGCCGACCTGCGGCGTCAGCCACGCGCGCAGCGCGTCCTCGGGATGGGCGCCGACGCGACGGTCGACCTCGGCGCCGTCGCGCACCAGGACCAGCAGCGGGATGCCCTGGACGTCGTAGCGCCCGGCGACGTCGGGCGCCTCGTCGGTGTTCAGCTTGACCACCTTGAGGCGCCCGGCCAGCTCGACCGCGAGCCGTTCCACCGCCGGCGACACCATCCGGCACGGCCCGCACCACGGCGCCCAGAAGTCGACGAGGACCGGGATCGAGGCCCGGAGCTCCTCGCCGAACGTGGCGGACGTCGCCTCGACCACCCACGGCAGCGCGTTGTGGCAGTTCCCGCAGCGCGGGATGCCCTCGACGCCGGGCGCGATGCGGTTCTTGCGCCCGCAGTGCGGGCAGGTGACGACGGCCGTGGCGGCGGGCATGGCCGGCGCTCAGCTCCGGGAGGCGGCGCTGCTGTCGCTCGTCGTGCCGCTGTCGCTCGCCTGGCCGGTGTCGCCTTCCTGGATCTGGACCTGGCGCGGCTTGGACTGCTCGGGCTTGGGCACGCGGACCTGGAGCACGCCGTGGTGCAGGCGCGCCTCGGGCTCGACGTCGCCGCTCAGGCCGGGCAGCGTCACCGTGTACTCGAACTCGCCGACGCGCCGGGTGCGACGGCGCAGGATGCCCTCGCGCTCGCGCTCGGTGATCGCGCCGCGGATCGTCAGCTCGCCTTCGTCGACCTCGACGTGGACGTCCTCGGCGTTCGCGCCGGGCAGCTCGGCCTCCAGGATCCAGGCGTCGTCGGTCTCCTCGATGTCGACGTCGGGGATCCACGGGCGGACGACCTCGGGCGGCGCGCCCATCATCTGCTCCAGGAGCTGGGCGGTCTGCTGCTGGATCTCCTCCAGCTCGCGGAACGGCTGGTAGCGCTGCACGGGCTGCATGCTGCGCTGCTGGTTCCGCCCGCCGTTGTGGCGTCGTACGAGCACGGCCATGGGGTTCTCCTTCAAGCGTCGTTGCCGGTGTCCCGGTTCCTAGGCCGCGCCCCGCCCTTGCCAAGTCCGCCGGCCGCCCTAGGTCAAGGGACGAACGAGGACCAGACGCGAACGAGGAGGAGCGACCAATGGCCAAGGCCGTCGGCATCGATCTGGGCACGACCAACTCCGTCGTGGCCGCCACCATGGAGGGCGGGCACGCGGAGGTCATCCCGAACGCCGAGGGCGCGCGGACGACCCCGTCCGTGGTCGCGTTCACCGACGACGGGCAGCGGCTCGTCGGGCAGGTCGCCAAGCGCCAGGCGATCCTCAACCCCGAGGCCACCATCTACTCGGCCAAGCGCTTCGTCGGACGCAAGTGGGACGAGGTCTCCGAGGAGAGCAAGATCGTCTCCTACAAGGTGGTCAAGGGCCCCAACGACGCGGTGCGGTTCGAGGTCCGCGGCAAGCACTACGCGCCGGAAGAGATCTCGGCGCTGGTCCTCCGCAAGCTGGCCGAGGACGCCGCGAAGTTCCTCGGAGAGCGCGTCACCGAGGCGGTCATCACCGTCCCCGCGTACTTCAACGACGCCCAGCGCCAGGCGACCAAGGACGCCGGCAAGATCGCGGGCCTCGAGGTCCTGCGCATCATCAACGAGCCGACGGCGGCCGCGCTGGCCTACGGCCTGGACAAGAAGGGCTCGGAGACCGTGCTGGTCTTCGACCTCGGCGGCGGCACCTTCGACGTGTCGATCCTCGACGTCGGCGACGGCGTCGTGGAAGTCCGCTCGACCAGCGGCGACGGCCACCTCGGGGGCGACGACTTCGACAAGCGCATCGTCGACTGGCTGGCCGACGAGTTCAAGAAGGACCAGGGCATCGACCTGCGCACCGACCCGCAGGCGCTGCAGCGCCTCTACGAGGGTGCCGAGCGCGCGAAGGTCGAGCTGTCGTCCTCGACGCAGGCACAGATCAACCTGCCGTTCATCACCGCCGACGCGTCGGGGCCCAAGCACCTCAACATCACGATCACGCGCGCGCAGTTCGAGCAGTTGAGCAAGGACTTGATCGAGCGCACGCGCGGCCCGGTCGAGCAGGCGCTGAGCGACGCGAAGCTGAGCGCCGACGACATCGACGAGGTCATCCTCGTCGGCGGCTCGACGCGGATCCCGGCCGTCCAGGACCTCGTGCGCCGGCTGACCGGCGGCAAGGACCCCAACATGACGGTCAACCCCGACGAGGTCGTGGCGCTCGGCGCGGCGATCCAGGCCGGCGTGCTCAAGGGCGAGGTCGAGGACGTCGTCCTGCTCGACGTCACGCCGCTGTCGCTCGGGCTGGAGACCATGGGCGGCGTGATGACCAAGGTCATCGAGCGCAACACGACGATCCCGGCGCGGCGGACCGAGACGTTCACCACCGCCGAGGACAACCAGACCGCGGTCGACGTCGTCGTCCTGCAGGGCGAGCGCGAGCTCGCCTCCGACAACCGCCAGCTCGCCCGCTTCCGGCTGGAGGGCATCCCGCCGGCGCCGCGCGGCGTGCCGCAGATCGAGGTCACGTTCGACCTGGACGCCAACGGCATCCTCAACGTGTCGGCCAAGGACCTGTCCAGCGGCAAGGAGCAGACGGTCACGATCTCCGAGAGCGCGAACCTCGACCCGTCCGAGGTCGAGCGCATGGTGAGCGAAGCTCAGCAACACTCCGAGGAGGATCGCCGGCGCCGCGAGGAGATCGACGCGCGCAACGAGCTCGACTCGCTCGCCTACCGCGTCGAGCAGCTCGTCTCCGAGCTGGGCGACCAGCTGCCCGTCAACGAGAAGGCGCGGGCCGACCAGCTCGTCGCCGACGCGCGCCAGGCGATCTCCGAGCAGGCCGGGCTGGACCGCGTGCGGCCGCTGATCGCCGACCTCGAGCAGCTCGTCCACGCGCTGCCGGCGTCTGCGCGGCAGCCCACGCCGACCGGTGGCGGCGGGGGCAACGGCGCCGGCGACGCGGCGGCGACGGACGACGACGAGGTCGTCGACGCGGAGTTCACGCGTGAGTGAGCAGCAGGAACATCCGCCCCAGACCGCGGAGCTCGAGGCCGAGGTCGCGCGCCTGGACGATCGCTTCAAGCGCGCGCGGGCCGACCTGGACAACTACCGCAAGCGCACCGCCAAGGACGTCGAACGGCTGGTCGCGGAGCGGACCGACGCGCTGATCGGCGACTGGCTGGAGGTCGCCGACAGCGTCGGCCGGGCCCTCGCGATGGACGGCGAGGGCGCCGTCGGCGACGGGCTGCGGGCCGTGCGCGACCAGATCGAGTCCACGCTCGCCCGCCAGGGCGTCGAGCGCGCCGGCGAGATCGGCGAGACGTTCGACCCTGAGCGCCACGAGGCCGTCGACGTCCGGCCGGCGGCCGACGTGCCCGACCGCACGGTGGTCGAGGTGATCCGGCCCGGCTACGTCCGCGACGGCCGCGTGCTGCGCCCCGCGCTGGTGGCGGTCGCGCAGCGCCCACGCGACGGCGAGACCTGATGGCGGTCGGGTATCGCGACTACTACGAGGTGCTCGGCGTTCCGCGCAGCGCGAGCAGCGACGAGATCCGCAGCGCCTACCGCCGCCTCGCGCGCGAGAACCACCCCGACGTCAACAAGGACCCGAACGCGTCGGAGCGCTTCAGCGAGATCTCCGAGGCCTACGAGGTGCTGCGCGACCCCGAGAAGCGCGCGCAGTACGACCGGCTCGGGCCGAGCTGGCGCGCGGGCCAGGACGTCAGCGGAGCCGAGGGGTTCCGCGGGCGTGGCGGTGGCGGTGGCGGTGGCCGGCCGGGCGGCGCACCCAACGGCTTCGGCGGCGGCGACGTCCGCTTCGACTTCGGCACCGGGGGCGACGCCGACTTCAGCGACTTCTTCGACAGCCTGTTCGGCGGCGGCCGGGCCTCCTCCCGTGGCGGCCGCCGCCGGCAGCGGACGGGCGGCGACGACGGGTTCTCCCTGCGCGGCGGCGATCACGAGGCGACGATCGAGCTGACGCTGGAGGAGGCCGCGCGCGGCGGCAAGCGCCGCTTCACGCTCGACGACGGCCGCGACTACGAGGTCACCATCCCGCCCGGCGTGCGCGACGGCCAGCGCATCCGGCTCGCCGGCCAGGGCGGCGCGGGCGTCGGCGGCGGGCCCAGCGGCGACCTCTTCCTGCGCGTCCGCCTGCAGCCGCACCCGCGCTTCCGGATCGACGGCCGCGACCTCGAGGTCGACCTGCCGGTCGCGCCCTGGGAGGCCGCGCTCGGCGCCAAGGTCCCGGTCCCGACGCTCGACGGGGACGCGACGGTCAAGGTCCCGGGCGGCTCGTCCAGCGGCCGCCGCCTGCGGCTCGCCGGCCAGGGCATGCCGGGCCCGCGCGGCGAGCGGGGCGACCTGTACGCCATCGTCAAGATCGTCGTCCAGAAGAAGCTCAAGCGCGACGAGAAGAAGGCCTACCAGCACCTCGCCGAGGTCTCGGAGGGGTTCGACCCGCGGAGCGCGGCGGCATGACCACGACCGTCCTCGAAGTCCGCGCCGTGGCCGTTGCGCCAGACCTCGCGATCGAGCGGCTCGCGCGCGAGTCCGGCCTGCACCCCGACGTCGTGCGCCGGCTCGTGAGGCTCGGCCTCGTCCGCCCCACCTACTCCCCCGCCGCGCCGGCGCTGCTGGCCCGGGCCGCGCGCCTGCGCCGCGACCTGGGTCTCGACTACGCCGGCGCCGTGCTGGCCTGCGAGCTGCTGGCCCGCATCGACGACCTGCAAGCGCAACTCGACCGCCGTCCGAGGTGACCTGATGGATCCCGAACGCCTGACCCAGAAGTCCCAAGAGGCGCTGCACGACGCCCAGACCAAGGCGCTGCGCTACCGGCACACCGAGATCGACGTCGAGCACCTGCTGCTCGCGCTGCTCGACCAGCCCGACGGCCTCGTGCCGCGGCTGCTCGCGCGGAGCGACGTCGACGTCGACGCGCTGCGCACCGGGGTCGAGCAGGCGCTGGAGCGCCGGCCCCAGGTCAGCGGCGCCGGCGGCGGCCAGACGACCGTGTCACGCGCGCTCAGCCTGCTCCTCGACGATGCCCAGCAGGAGGCCGCGCGGCTGAAGGACGAGTACGTGTCGGTCGAGCACCTGCTGCTGGCGATGATCGCGGGCGGCTCGCGCACCGGCGCCGGCCGCCTGCTGGCCGAGCACGGCGTCGACCGCGACCGGTTCCTGTCCGTGCTGACCGAGGTCCGTGGCAGCCAGCGCGTCACGAGCGCGACGCCGGAGTCCTCCTACGAGGCGCTGGAGAAGTACGGCCGCGACCTCGTCGCCGAGGCGCGCATGGGCCGCATGGACCCGGTCATCGGGCGCGACGAGGAGATCCGCCGCGTCATCCAGATCCTCTCGCGCAAGACCAAGAACAACCCGGTGCTCGTCGGCGACCCCGGCGTCGGCAAGACCGCGATCGTCGAGGGGCTCGCCCAGCGCGTCGTCCGTGGCGACGTCCCCGAGGGCCTGCGCGACAAGACGGTGTTCTCGCTCGATCTGGCGTCGCTGCTGGCCGGCGCGAAGTACCGCGGCGAGTTCGAGGAGCGCCTGCAGGCCGTCCTCACGGAGGTCAAGGCCGCCGAGGGCCGCATCCTGCTGTTCATCGATGAGCTGCACACCGTGGTCGGCGCCGGCGGCGGCGAGGGCGCGATGGACGCCGGCAACATGCTCAAGCCGATGCTCGCCCGCGGTGAGCTGCACTGCATCGGCGCCACGACGCTCGACGAGTACCGCAAGCACATCGAGAAGGACGCCGCGCTGGAGCGCCGCTTCCAGCCGGTGATCGTCGACGAGCCGTCGGTGCCCGACACGATCTCGATCCTGCGCGGGCTCCGCGAGCGCTTCGAGGTCCACCACGGCGTCCGCATCCAGGACGCCGCGCTGGTCGCCGCCGCGACGCTGAGCCACCGCTACATCACCGACCGCTTCCTGCCCGACAAGGCGATCGACCTCGTCGACGAGGCCTGCGCGGTGATCCGGACCGAGATCGACTCGCTGCCGCAGGAGCTCGACCAGATCACCCGCCGCGTGATGCAGCTGGAGATCGAGGAGGCCGCGCTCACCAAGGAGACCGACCCGGCCAGCCAAGAGCGCCTCGAGGCGCTGCGCAAGGAGCTGGCCGACCTGCGCGCGCAGGCCGACGCGATGACCGCGCAGTGGGAGGCGGAGCGCAACGCCATCAAGAAGCTTCAGGCGCTGCGGGCCGAGCTCGAGGACGTCCGCCACCAGATCGAGGAGGCCGAGCGCGCCTACGACCTCAACCGCGCGGCCGAGCTGCGCCACGGCAGGCTGCCCCAGCTCGAGCAGCGCCTGCGCGCCGAGGAGGAGCGGCTGGAGGACAAGCAAGGGGGCACCCGCCTGCTGCGCGAGGAGGTGACCGACGAGGAGATCGCCGAGGTCGTCGCGCGCTGGACGGGCATCCCGATCACCCGGCTGGTCGAGGGCGAGCGCGAGAAGCTGCTGCGCCTCGACGAGGTCCTGCACGAGCGCGTCATCGGCCAGGAGGAGGCGGTCCGGCTCGTCGCCGACGCGGTCATCCGCGCGCGGTCGGGCATCAAGGACCCGCGCCGTCCGATCGGCTCGTTCCTGTTCCTCGGGCCGACCGGCGTCGGCAAGACCGAGCTGTCGCGCGCGCTGGCCGAGACGCTGTTCGACTCCGAGGACAACATGGTCCGGCTCGACATGTCCGAGTACCAGGAGCGCCACACGGTCAGCCGCCTGATGGGCGCGCCCCCCGGCTACGTCGGCTTCGAGGAGGGTGGCCAGCTGACCGAGGCGGTGCGCCGCAAGCCCTACTCGGTGGTGCTGTTCGACGAGATCGAGAAGGCCCACCCCGACGTGTTCAACACGCTGCTGGCGATCCTCGACGACGGCCGGCTGACCGACGCGCAGGGCCGCACGGTCAACTTCCAGAACACGGTCGTGATCATGACCTCCAACATCGGCTCGATGTACCTGCTCGACGGGATGACCCGGGAGGGCGAGATCGCCGAGGAGGCGCGCGAGCGCGTGATGGGCGAGCTGCGCGGCCACTTCCGGCCCGAGTTCCTCAACCGCGTGGACGACATCGTGCTGTTCAAGCCGCTGACGCTCGACGAGATCGAGCAGATCACCGAGCTGCAGATCGACTCGGTGCGCCGGCGCCTGGCCGACCGCCGGATGACGCTGGAGCTCAGCGACGCCGCCCGCCGCCACATCGCCGAGCAGGGCTTCGACCCCGTCTACGGCGCGCGGCCGCTGCGCCGCTACATCCAGCGCGAGGTCGAGACGCGGATCGCGCGGGCGCTGCTGGCCGGCGACATCCGTGACGGGGCGACGATCCGGCTCGACGTCCGCGACGGCGAGCTGGTCGTCACGTGGGCCAACCCCGAGGACCGCGAGGCGACGGCCTCCGACAACGGCGCGCGGCCGGTCGGCGCCGCGGCGTGATCAGGCGTACGTGACCGCGATCGGCGTGCCGGTCCGCGGGCGCGCGAAGCGGTCGGCGGCGCTGCCGCCGACCGCGCGCAGC
>DATDMD010000146.1:0-21916 GCA_036518975.1 Baekduia sp. | reverse complement strand
GTCGAGGTTGCGCAGCGACTCCTCCGAGCGGTTCGGGATGTCGCGGGTGATCTCCTCGTCGCCGAGCTTGGTCGTGCGGGCGTCGATCTCGTACTCCTCGATGTGGATCGAGGTGAGCTCGTCGTCCTTGACCAGGCGCTTCGAGAGGATGATCGCGTCCTCGAAGTTGTAGCCCTCCCAGGACATGAAGGCGACCATCAGGTTCTTGCCGAGCGCCATGTCGCCCTTGTCGGAGGCCGAGCCGTCCGCCAGGAGCTGGCCCTTCGCCACCTGCTGGCCGGTCACGATGAGCGGCTTCTGGTGGATGAGCGTGCCCTGGTTGGAGCGCATGAACTTCTGCAGCTCGTACTCGTCCTTGCCCTCCGCGTGCTCGACGACGATCTGCTCGGCGTCGACGTAGGCGACCGTGCCCTCGTTGCGGGCCAGGATCAGGTCGCCGGTGTCCAGGGCGGCGCGGCGCTCCATGCCGGTGCCCACGATCGGGGCGTCGGTCTTCAGCAGCGGCACGGCCTGCCGCTGCATGTTGGAGCCCATCAGGGCGCGGTTGGCGTCGTCGTGCTCGAGGAACGGGATCATCGCCGTGGCGACGGACCAGATCTGCTCGGGCGAGACATCCATCAGGTCGACGTCCTTGGGCGCGACCGTGACGTACTGGCCGGCCTGGGTGCGGCAGAGGACCTCAGGGCCCTTCAGCTTGCCCGTCTTGCCGTCCAGCGGGTGGTTCGCCTGCGCGATGAGCTGCTGCTCCTCCTGCGTGGCGTCCAGGTGCACGAGCTCGTCGGTCACCGTGCCGTCGCGGATCACGCGGTAGGGCGTCGTGACGAAGCCGTGCTCGGAGACCTGCGCGTAGCTGGAAAGCGAGCCGATGAGGCCGATGTTCGGACCCTCGGGGGTCTCGATCGGGCACATGCGGCCGTAGTGGGTCGGGTGGACGTCGCGGACCTCGATCGGCGCGCGCTCGCGGGTCAGGCCGCCCGCGCCCAGCGCGCTCAGGCGCCGGCGGTGGGTCAGGCCGGACAGCGAGTTGGTCTGGTCCATGAACTGCGACAGCTGCGACGAGCCGAAGAACTCCTTCAGCGCCGCCACGACCGGGCGGATGTTCACGATCGTCTGCGGGGTGATCGTGTCCTCGTCCTCGGTGGTGAGGCGCTCGCGGACGACGCGCTCCATGCGGTACAGGCCGATGCGGAACGCCTCCTGGATCAGCTCGCCGACGGTGCGCAGGCGGCGGTTGCCGAAGTGCTCGTACTCGTCGAGGCGGTCGGCGATCGGCTCGCGCGGCAGGGCCGTGGCCTCGGCCGCGAAGTCCTTGATCTCGACCTCGCCGTCCTCGGGGATGCCGAGGAGCTTGGGCAGGCTGATGAGCTCGCGGACCAGCGCGTGGATGTCGTCGTGCGTCAGCGTGCGGGTCTCGAGGTCGATGTCGAGGCCCAAGCGCGCGTTCAGCTTGTAGCGGCCGACGCGCGTGAGGTCGTAGCGCTTGGGGTCGAAGAAGAGCTGGTTGAGGAGCGCGTACGCGGCGTCGACCGACGGCGGCTCGCCCGGGCGCTGCTTCTTGAAGAGCTCGATGAGCGCGCCCTTCTTCGTCTTGGTCGCCTCGGGGTCGGACTCGATCGTCTGGCGGATGTAGAGCGAGCTCTCGAAGAGCTCGGCGAGCTCCTGGTCGAGGCGCTCGATGTCCTCGTGGCTCTCCTCGACGTCGGCGTCCGTCTCCGGGTTGTACGCCATGGCGCGCAGGAGGACGGTGACCGGCAGCTTGCGCTTGCGGTCGATGCGGACGAAGACCTTGCCCTTCTTGTCGATCTCCATCTCCAGCCAGGAGCCGCGGGCCGGCATCAGGTTGGCGGTGAAGACCTGCTTCTCCCGGTCCTTGGCCTCCATGATGTAGGCGCCGGGGGAACGGACCAGCTGCGTGACGACGACGCGCTCGGTGCCGTTGATGATGAACGTGCCGCGCTCGGTCATCCACGGGAAGTCGCCCATGAACACCGACTGCTCGCGGATCTCGCCGGTCTCGTGGTTGATGAAGGCGACGGTGACCGTCAGCGGGCGCGAGAAGGTGAGGTCCTTCTCGCGGCACTCGGCGATGGAGTTCGGCGGGTCGTCGAAGACGAACTCGCCGAAGTTCACGGCGAGGTGGCCGGTGTAGTCCTCGATCGGCGAGATGTCGTCGATCGTCTCGCGGAGACCACCGGTCTCCGGGTCGACCAGCCACTCAAAGGAGCGTCGCTGGATGTCGATCAGGTTGGGAAGGTCCAGGACCTTGTCCAGGCGCGCGAAACTGCGGCGCGTCCGGAGGGGGGCGTCGAGGGCAGGCACTACGGCGACTCCTCAGGGAAGGTGGAGGCGGGCAAACTGGGAGGGGGCGCCTACGCTGTGGCGTAGAGACGCGACCTGCCAATCTAGCACAGGCCAACGCGGACCCCCCTGGGAGGGGCTGTCAGCACTCACGGACCCCGCCCTAGCGTCCGCGTATGTGGCGCGCATCGCTTTCGTTGGGCGGCTACGACTATTGGCCGACCGCGGCAGTGTAGCGACGGTTGCGGTGGCGCGCCAGCTAGTGGTTCTTCTTGACGGCGCAGGCCCTGTAGGTGCGCGTGAGCGTGAGCTTCGTCTTGTCGGAGAGCGTGACGACGACCCTGAGCCGGTAGCTGCCCCGCTTCGGGAGCGCCTTGAGCGTGAGAGCGGACTTCAGCGTCTTTCCGCGGTACGTCCTGGCCTTGCCATGGCCGACGGTGACCTTGAGGCTGGTCACCTTCGCGCCGGTCTTGCGCTTGCGCAGCGTGAGCCGGAGGGTCCGGCTGGTGACGCACTTCTTGGCGGCGACGACGGAGACGACGTCGGCGAAGGTGAGCTTCTTGGGCTTGGCGGTCTTGGGCGGCGCGGGAGGCGGCGTGGTCGCGGCTGCGGCGACGGTGAAGTGGCCGGCGGCCGGCGTGGTGGCCATGCCGAGGTCGTTGATCACGTCGGCGGTGATGGTGTAGGCGCCCGCCGGCAGGCTTCCGAGCGGGACGTCGACCGTCTGCTCGCCGAAGGCCGCGGGGAGCGTCCCGCCGTCGATGTCCTTGGCGCCGTCGACGTGGACGACGAGCCGCGTGGCGCTGCCGCCCGTGAAGACCGTGACCGGCACGGCGGGGCCCGTGACGTCCGCTGGCACGCTGACGCGGGGCGCGACGTCGAGCACCCGCGCGACCCGGCCGGCGGCCATGTCGGTGACCCAGACCGAGCCGTCGCTCGGGCCGCTGCCGTCGGGCGCCGCGACCTGCCACGGCTGGAAGCCGGCCGGCAGCGCGACCGACTCAGTGCTGCCGGCGTAGCCGATCCGGACGATCCGGCCGTCGCCGCTCGAGGCGACCCAGACGCTGTTGTCCGGGTGGGCGGCCATGCCGGCCGGCTGGCTCAGCCCGGAAGTCACCTGCATCGTCGTCGATCCGTCGGGCGCCCCGGGGTCCAGGCGCAAGACCGCGCCGCTGTCCTGGAGCGCGACCCAGACGTCATGGGCGAGGCTGCGCACCGCGATGCCGTTCGGCGCGCCGCCCGCCGCGGTGCCGATCGTCGCCTCCGAGGTGAACGCGCCGGGGCCGATGCCGAGGCGCTGGATCGCGTCGGTGTCGAAGCCGGGGACGAACGCCTTGCCGTTGAGGACCGCCAGCGCGTAGGCGTCGGGCACCGTCGTGTCCGCGATCTGGTTGACGCCGGCGGCAGTGATCGCGCCCATGCCGTGCGTCCCGCACGCCGGGCCGGTGCCGGCCGGCGCGGTGTAGAGCATGCGCTGGTTGGCCGGGTCGGCGGCCATGCCGACGGGCCCGCAGCCGAACGCGCCGGCGGTGGAGAGCGGGATGGCCGCGGGGGCGTCGTCGATCTTGACGAAGCCCTTGTCGGCGCCCGACGAGATCGCGACCCACACCAGGCCGTCCGGGCCGACGGCCGCCGAGGTCGCGGCGCCGATGTCGCCCGGCAGCCCGACCGCGCCACGCTTCTCACCCGTGGGCGACAGGATCTCGACCCGCTTGGCCTGCGGCTCCACGACGTAGAGCTGACCATTGCGCATCGCGATGCCGTTGGGCACCGAGTCCACCGGCACGATCTGGACGACCGCGGCGCGGGCGGCCGCGGCCGGGATGAGGGCCAGCGCGCAGGCGGCGGCCAGTGGGGTGAGGTGACGGCGTGTGAGTGAGCGCATGAGAGGTCAGCGGTGGTGCTTGGGCGCGCAGACCTTGTAGGTCAGCGTCTGGGAGATGGTCGTGTGATCGGAGAGGGTGGCGACGACCTTGACCTTGACCGAACCCTTCTTCGGCAGGCCCTTCAGCGTCAGCGCCTTCTTGAGCTGCTTCGAGGTGTAGGCCTTGGCCTTGGCCTTTCCGACCGTCACGCGCAGGGACGTGACCGTGACCTGGCCAGCCTTGCGCTTGTGAAGCGAGAGCTTCAGCGTGCGGGTCGCGACGCAGCGCTTGGTGGCGGCGTAGGAGACGAGGTCGGCGAGCTTGGGCTTCTTGGGCGCGGCCGGCTTCGGCGCGGGCGTCGGGACGGCGGGCGGGGCGTCGACGTGCACGGAGACCGGCGCGGTCGTCACGTGGCCGCGCGCGTTCGACGCGGTGGCGTTGACCGACCAGTCGCCGGCCCCGAGCGGGACGTCGAACGGCACCGGGATGGTGAGGCGGGACACGCCCGCCGGGATCGAGACCTGCCCGGCGTCCCCGGCGCCCCAGCCGTGGGACGCCATGATCGTGACCTGCGTGGCGCTGCCGCCGGTCTGCACGTCGACCGTCACCTGCTTCGCGCTGGCGGCGGTGATGGAGACCGTCGGCGGGTCGTCGACGAGGCGTGCGACGCGGGGCGCCTCGTCGTCGACCACCCACAGGTCGTTGCCGTTCGCGGCCAGCTGCGCCGGGTGGAAGCCGGCCGGGAGCGTGACGGCGGGATAGGCACCGGGCGGGCTGATCTCCACCAGGCGGCCGTCGTCGTGCGACGACACCCAGACGTTGCCCCACGGGCCCTTGCTGATGCCGCCCGGGTGCTGCAGGCCAGAGAGCACGATGGTCGCGGCCGTGCCGTCGGCCGCGTTCGGGTCGAAGCGGGCCACCTGGCCCGAGTCGTACAGCGTCACGTAGACCTTGCCGTCGTACCCGCCGACGATCTGGTCCGGGCCGCTGTCGGCGGGCACCGTCGCCGCGACGCTCGCGCTGGCGCCGCTGTATGCGAGGCGGTTGACGACGTCGTGGAGGTAGGACGGCGCGAACACCCGACCGTCGTTCAAGCTGGTGACGTCGAGGCTGTCGTCCAGCGTGCTCATGGCCGTCGGCCCGGACCCGGTCTCGGACGTCCGGCCGATGCCCGCGGGCGAGCAGCCGCTGCCGCCGTCCGGCGCGGTGAAGATCACGCTGATGGCGAACGCATACCCGCCGGTGGCCGTCATGCCGGTCGGCCCGCAGCCGAACAGCCCGCCGGTCGGCGTCGACGTCACGTCCCCGCCCGGGGACACGCGCGCCAGGGCGGCGTCGGGGCCGCTGGCGTCGATCGCCACCCACACCGAGCCGTCGGCGGCGCTCTCCGCCTGCTCGGCCGTGCCCGCGGGGCCGGGGAGCGTCACGCGGTTGAGCAGCGTGCCGTCCGCGGAGAAGATCGCATCGGTCTGCGTCGCGGTCTCGATGACGTGCACGTGGCCGAGGCCGTCGACCGCGACGCCGCCGGCGGGCGCGTTCAGCGGGAACGTCTGGATCATCGCCGCCTGCGCGGAGATGGCCGGGATGGCAGCCAGCGCGCAGGCGGCGGCCAGTGGGGCAAGGAGACGGCGCGTGAGCATGGCGCGGCACTCTAGTGCTCAAGGACGTCGAACGGATCGCCCCGGGCCGAGCACTGGACGTTCGTGCGGGAAGGGAGACGTTCGCGGTGCCCTGGCGGGGCGACGAGCGGCCACACCGCGGCGACCGCGCCGCCCGCGAGCGCCATGGCCTCGGCCGGCGTCAGGGCGCGGGCGACGACGCCGACGAGCGGGCCGCCGAAGCCGACGCCCGCGTCGAAGAACGAGAAGAAGAGGCCCGCCGCCGCGCCGTGGCGCGCGGGCTCGACGCGGCGCAGCGCGAGGACTCCGAGCGCCGGGACCGCGAGGGCCTGGCCGGCGGCGAGGAGGCCGGTCGCGGCGAGCGCCGCCGCCGAGCCGTGGACGACCGCGAGCGCCACGAGCCCCGCGCCCTCGGCGACGACGCAGGCGCGCAGGGTCGCCATCGCGCCGAGCCGGTCGGGCACCGACGCGCCGAGGAGCCGCGCGCCGATGACGGTGACGGCGAAGACCGGGACGATCGCCGAGGCGACCTCCGCGCCGTTGCCCGCGGCGACCGTGGCGCCGAAGGCGATGACCGCGACGTAGCCGACGTTGACGAGCGCGAGGCCGAGGCCGGGCCGCAGCGTGGCGCGCAGGAGGGACGGGCGCGGCGCGTCGCCGGGCGGCGCGTCGTCAGTCGGCGCGTCCGCGCGCGGCGGCCGGGGCAGCGCCAGCACGGCGGCGGCGCCCAGGAGCGGCAGCGCGATCGCCGCGGCGAAGACGTGGTCGGGGTTCGTCGCGAGGAGCTCGGCGAGCAGCGGGCCGAGGGCCAGCCCGGCGTAGTTGGCCAGGCCGATGTGACCGAGGGCGCGGCCGCGGTGGTCGGGGCCGGAGAGGCGCAGGAGCCAGAGGACGGCGGCGGCCATCATCGCGCCCTCGCCGACGCCGACCAGCAGGCGCGACAGGTCCAGCGCGGCGAGCGACGTCTGGCTGAAGGCGGGCAGGACGCCGACGGCATCACCAACGCGCCGCCCACGACGAAGGGGCGCGGGCCGACGCGGTCCGCCCAGCGGCCGGCGACCGGGCGGGCGACGATCGCCGTCAGCGCCGGCGCCCCGACCGCCAGGCCGACCGCCGCCGCGCTCCCGCCGAGGTCGGTCCCGACGTGGTCGGGCAGGATCCGCAGCACGGCGCCGAGCGCGGCGTAGCAGAGCGCCGCCGAGGCGAGGACGAGGACGTAGGAGCGGGACACGCCTCCGACCCTGCCCCGCGCACCGTTCGGCGCGGGACGAAGTGTGGTGGTCGGTCCGGGTGGCGACGCGCGTGTCTGGCGCTCGGTCGCGTCGCCGGCGTTGTTGGTGGGCAGCGCGGGCGCTGGTCGTGCTTTGCAGCGGGGTCTGCTTGGCATCTAGGGCGAGGCAGTTGAGGTGGCTCGCCGCGCTGTCGGTGTGGCTCGTCGCTTGGGTGCTTCCGGGGCGAGTTCGGGGCCGAATCGCCAGGACGCCATCGTCCGGGTCACCTTGAGCTCCATATACGAGCCCAAAGCGACCCGGATCTCGGCGCGGCGGCGATCCATGTCGTTTCGAGCGTCCATATGACGTCCAAAACGACACGGACCTCGGCGCGGCGAGGATTCGCTGTCGAACGACGGTCCAAGTCGTCTCACCCCCGATATGCGGGGGTCAGACGACTTGGACCTCGGCGTCCCGCGATGTGAGTCCGAAATGCCCGCCCCAGGGCGGCCGAGGCACGCCGACAGCGCGGAGCGCCACCGCAATTGCCTCACGCCCTAGGTGCCAAGCAGACCCCGCCCCGCGGAACCAGCCCCGCTCCGCACTGCTCACCGACCGCGCCGGCGCCGGCGCCGTGCCTGCCCCTAAGCCGCCGACGGCGTCGCCCCGGCCGCGTCCGCCTGAGCCTCCCGCGCCAGGCGGCGGTCGCGCAGCAGCGACGCCACGACGCCGGTCCCGAGCACGAGTGCGATCGCCGGTAGTGAGATCTCCGGCCCCAGCTTCCCCCACAGCTCGCCCGCGGCCATCTTGATCCCGATCAACACCAACAACGCCGCCAGCGCGGTCTTCAGGTAGTACAGCCGCTCGACGAGGTCGGCGACCAGGAAGAACAGCGGCGCCAGGCCGAGCAGCGCGAACGCGTTGGCCGCGAAGACGATGAACGCGTCGTCGGTGATCGCCAGGATCGACGGCACGCTGTCGATCGCGAACACGATGTCGGCGATGACGAGCGCCGCGACCGCGGCCGCGCCGATCGACATGCCCGGCAGCCGCGCCTTGAGCTTCTCGACGAACGCGGTCTCCCCCGCGCTGTCGTGGCGGTGGCGGTACATGCGCCAGCCCGTCCACACCAGCAGCGCGGCGAAGATGTAGGACACCCACGACGCGTGGTGCAGCGCGGTCGCGCCGACCGCGATGAAGACGCCGCGCAGGACGAGCGCCGCGACGATGCCCCACGTCAGCAGGCGGTGGCGCTGGGCCTCCGGGATGCCGAACGACGTCAGGATCAGCAGGAAGACGAAGACGTTGTCGAGCGACAGCGACTTCTCCACCAGGTAGCCGGCGAAGTACAGCCCGGCGTCGTGGCCGCCGAACGCGACGAGCATGCCGGCGCCGTAGGCCAGCGCGACGGCCAGCCAGCCGACGCTGTGCAGCGTCGCCTTCTTGACGCTCATCCCGGCGCCGTGGCTCTCGCGCCGGGCCAGCCACAGGTCGAAGGCCAACAACAACGCCAGCGCGGCGAGCAACAAGATCCACTTCATGGTGAGACGGTCCCTTTCGCGGGTCGGAGATGATCCGCGAAGGTTTGACCGCTCGAGCGAGTCGAGCCGCGCGCTCCGGGCCGTTCCATGGGGACCGACCGTGTTGACGGAGACGCGCCGTCGGGCTACTTCCCTTCGACGCCGCCAAGGCTACCAGCGACCGGTGTGGTTCTCTATGCCGATGTTCGCCGTGCCGGCCGCCGCGCCGCCGCCGTTCGCGTTCGTCGCCGCGCCGCTCACGCAGGCGCAGCGCCACGGGCTGTACGGCTCGTCCTGGCGGCCCGGCTGCCCCGTCGCGCTCGGCGACCTCCGCCACGTGCGGGTCTCCTACTACGACTTCGACGGCCGGCGCCGCACCGGCGCGCTGGTGGTCAACGCCGACGCGGTGGACGCGCTGCGCGGCGCCTTCGGCGACCTCTACGCGCACCGCTTCCCGATCCGCCGGATGCGCCTCGTCGACGACTACGGCGCCAGCGACTACCGCTCGATCGACGCCGACAACACGTCGGCCTTCAACTGCCGCCGCGCGACCGGCGCGACGCGCTGGTCCCAGCACGCCTACGGGCGCGCGGTCGACGTCAACCCCATCGAGAACCCGTACGTGTACGCCGACGGGACGACGACCCACGCCCGCTCGCGCCCCTACCTGGACCGCGCGCGCCACCGCAAGGGCATGGCCTACGCCGGCGGCGTGCTGGTCAAGGCCTTCACCAAGTCCGGCTGGGGCTGGGGCGGGACCTGGCCGCTGCCAACCGACTACCAGCACTTCTCCGCCGACGGCACCTGAACGACGAAGGGCGCCCCGCGAACGGGACGCCCTCCATCAAGTGCTACAAGTCGGCGACGCGCGGTCGCCGAGGGACTACTTGAGCTCGACGGAGGCGCCGGCCTCCTCGAGCTCCTGCTTGAGCTTGTCGGCCTCGTCGCGCTCGATGCCTTCCTTGACGGGCTTGGGAGCCTCGTCGACGAGCGCCTTGGCCTCCTTCAGGCCCAGGCCGGTCGCGGCACGCACGACCTTGATGACCTGGATCTTCTTGTCGCCGGCGCCGGTGATGATGACGTCGACGGTCGTGGACTCCTCCTCGACCGGGCCGGCGTCGGCGGCCGCGGGAGCGGCGGCGGCGACGGCGGTCGCGGACACGCCGAACTCCTCTTCGAGCGCCTTGATGCGCTCAGAGAGCTCGAGCACGGAGATGCCCTTGAGCTCCTCGATCCACTCTGCGGTGCTGGTAGCCATGATGTTCTTAGTCCTCCTGGGGGTTCTCAGTGGTGTCGTCAGAGCCCTCGGAGGGCTCCGTG
Organism: Baekduia sp.; assembly: GCA_036518975.1. GTDB lineage: Bacteria > Actinomycetota > Thermoleophilia > Solirubrobacterales > Solirubrobacteraceae > Baekduia. The sequence goes on along the minus strand of DATDMD010000146.1, from coordinate 12,083 downwards.
GCGGCGGCGGGCGCCGCGCCGGAAGTGCTGTCGCCGCTCTCCTTCTTCTCCAGGACGCCGCCCAGGGCGATCGCCAGACCGGACAGCAGCCCGTTGAGGCCGCGGGCCAGGCCCGTGATCGGAGAGGCGACCACGCCGACGAGCTGTCCGTAGAGGACCTGCCGCGACGGGAGCTTGGAGATGGCGGTGATCTGCGCCGCGTCGAGCGCGTCGCCGTTCATGAGCCCACCCTTGAAGGGCAGGAGCTCGCCACCGGTCGACCGCTGGAAGTCGGCGATGGTCTTGGCGGCGGCCGCGGCGTCGCCACGCACGAACGTGAGCGCCGTCGGGCCTTCGAGCAGCGACTTCAGCGCCTCTGCGTCGGCCTCGTCGGCGGCACGCTCGGTCAGCGTGTTCTTGACGACGCGGAACGTGGCGTCCGAGTCGCGCAGCTTGCCGCGGAGCTCCGCGACCTGCGCGACGGTGATGCCGCGGTAGTCGATGGCGAAGACCGCCTCGGACTCCTTGATCTGCTCAGCGATCTCTGCGACCGCTGTTGCTTTCTGGTCCCGGTTCACGGGCCTCCTCTGCCGGGCTTCCACGCCCCCACGCGGGGCGCTGCCGGCGGTCTCAGGACGGCCTCGGATGTAGAGCGTGATTACGCGGCGACAGCCGCGCCCTCACCACTCTCCAGTCCGAGGATGTCGCGGGTACGGGACGGGTCGACCTTGACGCCCGGGCCCATCGTCGAGGCGATGGTGACCGAGCGGAGGTACCGACCCTTGGCGGCCGAGGGCTTCGCGCGGATGAGCTCCTCGATGACGGCCGCGTAGTTCTCCAGCAGCTGACGCTCGTCGAACGAGGTCTTGCCGATGTTCAAGTGGACGATCGCGGTGCGGTCGGTGCGGTACTCGACCTTGCCGGACTTCGACTCCTCGACGGCCTTGGCGACGTCCATCGTGACCGTGCCGACCTTCGGGTTCGGCATCTTGCCCTGCGGGCCGAGGATGCGGCCCAGGCGGCCCACGATCGGCATCATGTCCGGCGTCGCGATCGCGACGTCGAAGTCCGTGAAGCCGTCTTCGATCCGCTTGGCGAGGTCCTCGGCGCCGACGATGTCCGCGCCGGCCGCCGTGGCCTCGTCGGCCTTCGGGCCGCGCGCGAAGACGGCGATCTTGACGTCCTTGCCCAGGCCGTTGGGCAGCGCGATGGTGCCGCGCAGCTGCTCGTCGGCGTGGCGGACGTTCAGGCCCGTGCGCACGTGGAGCTCGACGGACTCGTCGAACTTCGCGCGCTTGAGCTCCTTGACGAGCTTGATCGCCTCGGCGGGCTCGTACTCGTGCTCGCGGTCGACCTGGCTCTTGGTCTCGACGTAGGTCTTGCCGTGCTTGGCCATGACTAGACGACCTCCACGCCCATGCTGCGGGCGGTGCCTTCGATGATCTTGCTGGCCTGATCGAGATCGTGCGCGTTCAGGTCCTGCAGCTTCTTCTCGGCGATCGCGCGGATCTGGTCCTTGCTGATCTGGCCGACCTTGTTGCGGTGCGGCTCGCCGGAGCCCTTCTCGAGGCCGATGGCCTGCTTGATGAGCACCGCGGCGGGCGGCGTCTTGGTCACGAACGTGAACGAGCGGTCCTCGTAGACCGTGATCACGACCGGGATGACCGTGCCGGAGTCCTGCTGGGTCTGCGCGTTGAACGCCTTGCAGAACTCCATGATGTTGATGCCGTGCTGACCCAGCGCAGGGCCGACGGGCGGCGCCGGGGACGCCTGGCCGCCGACGGCCTGGAGCTTGATCTGGGTGAGAACCTTCTTGGCCATTCGTAATGCCTTCTAGATCTTCTTGACCTGGTCGAATCCGACCTCGACCGGCGTCTCGCGTCCGAAGATGGATACCAGGACCTTGAGCTTCTGAGCGTCCTGGTTGATCTCGGAGATCTCGCCGGAGAAGTCGGACAGCGGGCCCGAGATCACCTTGACGGACTCGCCGATGGAGAACTGGGCCTTCGTGGCGACCTTCTGCGCGACCTCGCGGTGCAGCAGGCGGTCGACCTCGGGCTGGGTGAGTGGAACGGGCTCGTTGGACGCCCCGACGAAGCCGGTGACGCCGGGCGTGCCCTTGACGAGCTGCCACGAGTCCTCGTTGAGGTCCATGTTCACGAGCACGTAGCCGGGCATGGTCCGCTTCTCCTGCGAGACCTTCTGCCCGTCCTTCATCTCCGACACGGTCTCGGTCGGGACGACCACGGAGCGGATCGCGCGGCGCTGCCCGAGGGAGCTCGCGCGGTGCTCGAGGTTGGATTTGACCTTGTTCTCGTGGCCGGAATATGTGTTGACGACGTACCAGCGATACATGAAGACCTAAATGATGAAGTTGACGACCTTCTGGGCGACCCAGTCGGCAATGCCGAGATAGGCGCCCGCGACGATCACGAACCCGACCACGACGCCGGTGGCTTGCGCGACCTGGCGGCGGTCGGGCCACTGGACGCGCTGGAGCTCGGCCCAGGACGCCTTGAGGAACTGCAGGAAACGAGGCCCGCCGGAGCGGCCCTCTTTGGCGGGGGCGCGGCCCGACGTCCGAGCGAGGGCGCGGTCCTCTTCGTCGACGTCACCGTCGTCGTCGAGGTCGCCGACCTCCTCGGTGGCGAGACGCTCGAGCTCGGCGTCGGTGGTCGCGGAGTCCTCGGCGCCTTCGGCGCCGGCGATCAGATCGGCTTCGAACCCCTCGACCTCGCCCGAGGCATGGTCGAGCTCGCCCGGGACGTTCTCCCGGTGCGGCTCCTTCCCGCCACGCGTCTGTCGATCAGAGGCCATGCGAACAGCTCCGGAGACCTAGCGGGTCTCCCGATGGCTCGTATGGCAACGGCACCACTTGCAGAACTTCCGCAGCGTGATGCGATCAGGCGTGTTGCGCTTGGACTTGTTTGTTTGATAGTTGCGCCGCTTGCAATCCTCGCAGGCGAGGGTCACAGCGATGCGCACGTCTCCGCGGGCCATGCGGCGCTCCCGTGCAAAGGTGGGTGAAGGATGTCGAACTCGCTCTGGCCCGGGGCAAAAGTAAGACTCGCCCCGGAGCGAGTCGACCTCGCAGGATAGCGCGGTTCCTCCGCGGACGAGGCGCGATGGTTCGGGACTGGATCTAGGCCCTTGCCGAGGCGGCAGGATCCAGACGCGTCATCCGGACCGCCGCCTCCAGCTCCGCGCCCGCGGCGCCACGGTAGACGCCCTTGATCGGCGGCACGTCGGCGTACGTGCGGCCGTGGCCGATCTTCACGTGGGTCTCCCCCGCCAGCCGCCGGTTGGTCGGGTCGGCGCCGACCCAGATCGGCTCGCCGCGCCCGCCGGTGCCGGGCAGCAGCGCCTCCAGCCACGCGTGCGTCTGGACCTCGACCGAGTCGGTCCCGCCGTCCTCGGCCGCGCTGAACAGGTAGCCGGAGACGTAGCGCGCGGCGATCCCGTGGCGGCGCAGCAGGATGAGCGCGAGGTGGACGAAGTCCTGGCAGACGCCGGCGCCGGCGGCGAGCAGGTCGGCGACCGTCGAGCCCACGTAGGTGACGCCGGGCCGGTAGGCGAAGCGGTCCGGGATCAGCTCGTCGAGCCAGCGCAGCGTGGCCAGCGGCGTGCGGGCGCGCGCGATGTCGAGCAGGTCGGCGAGCGCCGCGTCGTCGGGCTCGGTGTCGCCCGGCAGGAGGAACTCGCCGGCGGCCTCGGCGTAGGTCTCGCCGTGCAGGTGCTCCCACGGCGCCTCGGGCGGCTCGGGCGGCTCGCTGGTCACGACGCGCGCGCGGACGTCGATCGTGAGGTGGTCGTGCGGGCGCGCGACGCCGAACTCCAGCACCTCGGTGCCGAAGTAGTCGACGTGGCGGTGCACGCGCGCCTCGGGGTCCAGCCGGACGTGGAACTCGTCGCAGCGCTGGTTGGACGTCGTGGCCGGCCTGACGCGCAGCGCGTTGAGGTTGTCGGTGACCGGCGCCTCGTAGCGGTAGCTCGTCAGGTAGTGGATGTCGTAGTTCACGCGACCACCGTCCCGGCCGCGGCGCCCGCCCCGGCGAAGTAGCGCTCGGCGATGTCGGCGTCGATCCGCGCGAGCTCGGACTGGACCAGCGAGCTGGCCTCGGCCAGGTTGCCGTCCTCGGCGGCGGCGCGCCCGCGGAACTCCAGGTCGGCGGCGAGGCGGCTGAGGCGCAGGACGGGCTCGGAGCTGCGCGGCGCGGCGTCGGCGTCGACCAGCGCCCCGTGGACGGCGTCGACCGACGCGGCGACCGAGTCCGGGTAGGCGCGCTCGTAGAGGAGGAAGCGCGCGACCGGCCCGGCGTTGGGCGGCGCCGGCACGGCGCGGCGGAAGGCCTGGAAGCCGCCGACGGCCTGCAGGAGCGCGAGCGCCTGGCCGTCGCGGACGCCGTCGGTGCCCTCGGCGTGCTGGCCGGCGGCCGGCATCGCGACGCGCAGCATGCGCAGGACCATGTCGGCGGACTCGATGCGCCCGCCGGCGACCAGGAACGCGCGCGCCTCGTCGCGCAGCATCGTCCGCGAGGTCAGCCCCCAGAACAGCGCGCTGCGCTCCTTGACGTACTGGAAGACGCTGTAGGGACCCATGGCCATGCGGCCTTCGAGGTCGCCCGCCGACAGCGCCAGGTGCGTGGTGTTGACGGCCTCCCACATCTCGGCCGAGATGACGTCGCGCATCGTGCGTGCGCCCTCTCGCGCGCGCGAGACGCAGGAGATCACCGAGGCCGGCTCCTCGCGCGCGAGCGTCAGCCGCGTGAGGACCTCGTCGCGGCGCACCGGGCGGCCGTCGGCCTGCGCGCCCATGATCGCGAGGATCGAGCCCCAGCCGAGACGGACGCCGGCGGGATCGTCCGGCCGGCCCTGCAGCGAGGCCTGGAAGACGCCGTCGAGCATGCGCGCGGTGTGCTCGGCGCGCGCGACGTTGCGGCCGAGCCAGAACAGCTCTTGGGCGATGCGGCTCAGCATGGCGGAGCCTCGCCATGTTGTTGTTGTTGCTGCTGCTGGCTCTGCCACGCGCCGCCGTAGCGGCGGTCGGGCATCTGGGTGGAGACGACCTCGTGCAGCTGCGTGTCGGACGGCGACGCGGCGCCGTGGACGCCGTCGTCCTCCAGCACCCACGTGTCCTTCGAGCCGCCGCCCTGGGAGGAGTTGACGATCATCGACCCCTCCTTCAGCGCGACGCGCGTCAGCCCGCCGGGCACGATCCTGATCTGCTCGCCGAAGACCGCGAACGGGCGCAGGTCGACGTGGCGCGGCGCGAGCGTGCCGTCCGGCATCGCGGTCGGGACCGTGCTGAGGTTGACGAGCTCCTGGGCGATCCACTTCTCGGGGTGCGCACGGATCACGTCGGCGAGGCCGTCCAGCGCGTCGGCCGCCGTGGCGGGTCCGATGAACACGCCCTTGCCGCCGGACTCGCCGGTCGGCTTGAACACCAGCTCGGCGCGGCGGGCCAGCGCGGTCTCCAGGTCGTCCTCGTCGGTCATGATGTAGGTCTTGACGTTGTCGAGGATCGGCTCCTCGCCCAGGTAGAACCGGATCATCTCCGGCACGTAGTGGTAGACGGCCTTGTCGTCGGCGACGCCGGTGCCCAGCGCGTTGGCGATCGCGACCGTGCCGGCGCGGTAGGCGCGGACGAGGCCGGGGACGCCGAGCAGCGAGTCGGGGCGGAACTCGAGCGGGTCGACGAAGTCGTCGTCGAGGCGGCGGTAGACGGCGTGCACGCGCCGCAGGCCCGCCGTCGTGCGCATGTACAGCACGTCGTCGCGCACGACGAGGTCGCTCGCCTCGACGAGCTCGACGCCCATCTGGCGCGCTAGGAACGCGTGCTCGAAGTAGGCGGAGTTCATCGGGCCGGGCGTCCAGACGACGACCGTGGCCTCGTCCTCGGCGCTCGGCGCAACCGAGCGCAGGCCGGCCAGCAGCAGCTGCGGGTAGTGGTCGACCGGCCGGACGCGGTGGTGCTGGAAGAACTGCGGGACCAGGCGCGTCATCGCGACGCGGTTCTCCAACACGTAGGAGATGCCCGACGGCGTGCGGACGTTGTCCTCCAGGACCTTCCAGGAGCCGTCGGCGTCCCGGACGAGGTCGCAGCCCGCGACGTGGCAGTAGACGCCGCCGGGCGGCCGGACGCCGTGCGCCGCGCGGGCGAAGTGGCTGCGGGAGACGATCAGCCGCCACGGCACGATCCCGGCCCGGACGATCTCGCGCTCGTGGTAGACGTCGTCGATGAAGCGGTTCAGCGCGCGGATGCGCTGGGCCAGGCCGCGTTCGATGTGGTCCCACTCGGCGGCCGGGAGGATGCGCGGGATCAGGTCGAGCGGGAACGGGCGGTCCTTGACGGGCCCGTCCTCGCCGGTCGCGTCGAACGTGATGCCCTGCTGGACGAAGATGGCGTCGCGCCGGTGGCCGGCGGCGGTCAGCAGCTCGGGGCCGAGCCGGGCGATCTCGGCGGCGAGGCTGACGGCGTGCGCGCGCGGGATGCCGCCGGGGGCGAAGACCTCGTCGAAGAAGCCCTCGGGCGGCCGGTACGCCGCCGCGTCGTCGGTGACCAGGTTGGACAGGATCGACATCCTGTACCCCTTTGCAGCGGGTTGCCATGGATCGTGGTCGAAATCGGACCGGTCGCGGATGTACGCGCGGTCGAGGCACGATGTGACCGGTACCTAAGTGGCGTGACGCAACCCACCGGCGCTAAGATGTGTCTGGAATGCTCGGCCGGACCTACGAATCGCAGACCTGCTCCGTCGCTCGCACGCTCGAGCTGGTCGGCGAGCGCTGGACGCTGCTCATCATCCGCGACGCGTTCCTCGGCGTCCGGCGCTTCGGGGACTTCGCCGAGCGGCTCGGCGTCGCGCGCAACGTCCTGCAGGACCGGCTCGAGCGGCTGGTCGAGGCGGGCATCCTCATGAAGGTCCCCTACCAGGAGCGCCCGCTGCGCCACGAGTACCGGCTGACCGACATGGGGCGCGACCTGTGGCCCTCGATCGTCGCGCTGCTGCAGTTCGGCGACAAGCACCTCGCGGCCGAGGCCGGGCCGCCGATGCTGCTGCTGCACCGCGGGTGCGGCGGCGAGCTCGACGACCGCCGGATCTGCAGGACGTGCGGCGAGCCCGTCGACCTGCAGGCGGTCGACGCCGTCCCGGGTCCGGGCGCCGCGCCGCGTCCGGCGCCGCCCGTCGCGGCCTGAGCCGCCGTAACGTGCGCGTCGTGAGCGACGCCGCCCTCGTCCTCGAGCACGACCAGGACGCGCCCGCGGGCCTGCTCGACGCCTGGGCGCGCGAGCGCGGCGTGGCGCTGGAGGTCGTCCCGGCCGGCGCCCCGATCCCGGATCCGGCCGCCCGGCCGTTCCTGGTGTCCTTGGGCGCGGAGGCCTCCGCGTACGACGACGCCGTGCCGTGGCTGGCGGCCGAGCGCGCCGCGCTGGACCGCGCGATCGCGTGCGACGTCCCGATCCTCGGCATCTGCTTCGGCGGCCAGCACCTCGCCCGCGCGCTGGGCGGCACGGTCGCGCCCGCCGACCGCGCGGAGGTCGGCTGGCTGGACGTCGAGACGCTGGCGCCGGACGTCGTCCCGCCCGGCCCGTGGCTCCAGTGGCACCGCGACCGCTTCACGGTCCCGCCCGGCGCCGAGCTGCTCGCGCGCTCGCCGGTCTGCCCGCAGGCGTTCCGCCTGGGCCCGCACCTCGGCGTGCAGTTCCACCCCGAGGTCACGCCGGCGATCGCGCTGGACTGGGGCGAGAGCTACCCCGCCTCGGTGGCCGAGGGCGGCACGACGCTCGCCGCGGTCCGCCGCGGCGGCGAGGCCCACGCCGTGGACGCCGCGGTCCGCGCCCGCCGCCTGTTCGACGCCTTCCTGGCCTCCGCGCGCTCCGGACCCCGCATGTCGCCGGAGGCGCTCGGGTAGCCGTCGAAGCACATGGCTACCCACCCCACGTCCTCGCGCGACCGGCCGACCGGCGAGCTGGTCAAGGACCTCTCCACGCAGGTGTCCACCCTGGTGCGCCAGGAGCTCGAGCTCGCCAAGGTCGAGCTGACCGCCAAGGGCCGGCAGGCCAGCATCGGCGCCGGCCTGTTCGGGGGCGCGGGCGTCTTCGCGCTCTACGGCGCCGGCGCCCTGGCGGCCTGCGCGATCCTCGCGCTGTCGACCGCCGTCGACGGCTGGCTGGCGGCGCTGATCGTCGCGGTCGTGCTGCTGGTGGTCGCCGGCATCCTGGCGCTGGCCGGCAAGGCCCGCGCCCAGCGCGCCGTCCCACCGCTGCCCGAGCAGACCGTCGAGACGCTGAAGGAGGACGTGCGCTACACGAAGGAGCACATCGCCGAGGCGCGCGACCACCGCCACGACGAGGTCACGCGATGACCGACGCGCGCACGCCCGAGCAGATCCGGGCCGACATCGAGCACACGCGCGAGGAGCTGGCCGACACCGCGGCCGCGCTCGCCGAGAAGGCCGACGTCAAGGCCCGCGCGCACGACAAGGTCGAGGAGACCAAGGCGCGCATCACCGGGAAGGTCGACGAGGCGAGGGCCAAGGTGACCGGGACCGCGGACACGGCGAAGGCCAAGGCCGCCGACGCGACGCCGCAGTCGGTCGCCTCCGGCGCGCAGTCGGCGGCGGAGTCCGTCGCGGGCGCCGCACAGGCGCGGCCGATCCCGACGACGCTGATCGCGAGCTTCGCGGCCGGCGTCGTGGTCGGCTGGATCATCTGGTCGCGCCGCGGCTAGCCGTCGTCGACGATGCCCTGAAGCGGGCCGAGCAGCCGGCGCGACCGCTTGGACACGCCCGGAAGGGCGAGCAGGCGGTGGGTCGGCCGCTCGCCCGCGTCGCGGCGGCCGAGCTGCTCCATCGCGATCGGGCGCCACAGCTCGTCGACGAGTTGTTGGGGTGATCGGTCCTGGAGCGCGTCCAGCGGCTGCTCGAGGTGCTCGGCCCACAGCCGCTCGCGCGTGGCCCGCGCCAGGACGGCGTCGTCGGTCACGATGTTCATCTCGGTGTCGTTGAGCAGGGAGTGGGCGTTGAGGTTGGCCGAGCCGATCGTCAGCCAGCGATCGTCGACGATGCCGACCTTGGCGTGGACGTAGAGCGCGTCGTCGCGGGAGCCGGTGCGCGAGCGCAGCGTGGTCGCCAGGAAGTGCGGGTTGCCGTGGTCGTCGGCCTCGGCGAGCACGCCGAGCTGGCCGCGGGTGTCGTCCTGGCCGTTGTTGGCCCGCGCCGGCAGCAGGACGACGAGGCGGAAGCCCGGGCTCGGCGGCCGCCGGAGCTTGTCCACCAGGATCTCCACGATCTCGGGCGACCACAGGAACTGGTTCTCGAGGTAGATGTAGTCCTTGGCCGAGCGCAGCGCGCGGACGTAGGACTCCAGGATGCGGAAGTCGCCGTGCGGCAGCGCGTCGTACATGTCCTCGGCGACGGTGCGGACGACCTGGACCGTCGACGCGTGCTCCGCGGCGACCGGCGGCGCGGGCGTCGTTGGCGGAAGCTGCTCGCCGCTGACCTCGCGCCAGCGCATGATGAAGTGGTCGGCGACGTCCTGGACGGCCGGGCCCTCGATCCGCGTGCCCACGTCGTGCCAGCCGAGCTTGCGGCGCGCCGGGTGGTCGGAGGTGTCGTAGCGGTCGCCGCCCTGGTCGGTCATGTCGATGCCGTTGACGAACGCGACGGCGTCGTCGATCACGAGCGTCTTCTCGTGGTGGCAGTGGACCGGGTGCTCGCGCGGGTCGCGGTAGGCGCGGATCCGGGTGTCGCGCGTGAGCTTGCGGACCTCGGCCTCGACCTCCTTGCGCGTCGGGTGGAACACCGGGACCGGCGAGCCGGCCCAGACGAGGACGCGGACGTCGACGCGCTCGGCCAGCTCGGCGAGCAGCGGCCCGATCGCGGTCGGATGCTCGCCGCGGACGAGCTCGAAGTGCGACGCGAGGTGCCAGCCGGTGATGTGCACGTGCGACCGCGCGGCGCGCAGCGCCTGGGCGATCGCAGGCAGCGCGGTGGCGCCGTCGACCAGCACCTCGACCCGGTTGCCGGGGCGCGGCGGCGGGTCGCCGGTGGCCCAGAGCGTCGACGACGGGGTCGGCTCGAGGGCCTCGGGATGGCCGAGCCGGCGCAGCCGGCGCCGGTGGTGGCGCTTGACGGTCGCCTCGATGGCGTCGCCGACCAGCGCGTCGGCGCGGGCGACGGGACGGGGTGGCATGGCATGGGTCTGCCCAGAGCCGCCCCGGCCCTCACGTCGTGGCGCGCCGGCGGCCGGCTACCAGTGCAGCACCTTCTCGCAGCTCTTGAGCTTGAAGGCGTGGTTCATCCGGACGCGCGCGGTGTCGTAGCCCGGCCCGCAGTCGATCGTGCCGTGGCCGTAGTACGCCCACACGTGGTCGTTGCCCGGCCCCGCGTCGACCGTCGTGGTGCCGTGGCTCGGATAGAGGTAGTCGTTGCCCGGGCCGCCGGTCAGGGTGTCGACCTGGGCGCCGTTGTTGTTCTTGGGGTCCCAGTCGCCCCAGAGGATGTCGTCGCCCGGGCCGCCGTCGAGGCTGTCCGACCCGTGGTGGCCGAGCAGCTCGTCGTTGGCGGGGCCGCCGACCTTCTGGTGGTTGCCCGCGTCGAGGACCTTCCAGAGGATGCCGGTGACGGCCGGCCAACCGGCGTGCGACACCTTGGCGCCGCCGCCGGAGGTGCGGCGGCCGTTGCCGGGGCCGCACTGCTCGCCGGGCATGACCGGCAGGCAGGTGATCGCGGCCTCCGCGGCGTTCTGGGGGCCGTTGTCGGCGTGGACGGCGACGGGCGCGACCGCCAGGCAGGTCGCGGCGGCGAGGGCGAGAGCGGAGAGGATGGACGAGCGGGCCATGGCCGGAGCGTGGCGGCGGGGTTGGCGCGACGCATCGGGGGATGCCCTGGAACGGCACCGTGGTGGGGGTAGCCGCCCGCGACGAGTTGATTGACTCGACGACCTCGATCGGCGTACGGTGGCACCTGTGAAAGCTGCTCACCGAAGTGCAGCATTCCTGGTCATCGCGGCGTTTTCCGCGTCAATGGCGGCAGCGCCCGCACAGGCCGCCCTCCCCCAGGTCGACTACACGCTCAGCGGGCCGCTCGGCGACAACGGGTGGTACGTCCGACCGGTCACGATCACGTGGCACATCACCGGTGCGACGGACCTCACCGGATGCGTCGCGATCGAGACGCTCCGCACCGACACGCCAGGCGCGCAGCGGACCTGCGCCGTCTCCAACGACGACGGTCCGGTCTCGGCGACGACCAAGGCCATCAGGATCGACCAGACCCCGCCGACCGCGGTGACCGCCGCGCTCGCGCGGCCTCCCGACGCGCCGCCGTTCTACACGCGGCCGGTCGGGATCACCTGGTCCGGCACCGACGCCACGTCCGGCATCGCCGGGTGCACGACGACGACCTTCGCGGGGCCCGACGCGCTGAGCGCGGTGCCGGCGGGCATCTGCAAGGACAGGGCCGGCAACACGTCGCCGGCCACCGCCCTGACGTTGGCCTACGACGGCACCGCCCCGCCGCTGAACGGCCTGACCGCGACCGCGAACCCCAACGGCACGATCGGGGTGGCGTGGACGACGTCGCCCGACGCGCAGACCGCGACCGTCGTCCGCAACCCCGGCGGGGTCGCGATCATGAACGCGGGACCGGCCACCACGCACGCGCTGACCGACGGCCCGCTCGGGCCGAGCACGGCGTTCACCTACACCGTCACCGTCAAGGACGCCGCCGGCAACGCGACGTCGGCCGCCGTCTCGGCGACGACCCCGGCCGCCCTCACCTCCGCGGCCAGCAGCTCCACCAGCAAGGGCAAGTCCAAGTCCAAGACCACCAACAACCGGGTGCTGCGCTGGAAGGCCCAGCCGCGCGCGGCGTACTACAACATCCAGCTCTACCGCAACGGCAAGAAGCTCCTCAGCGCCTGGCCCACGAAGAACCACTACACCTTGCACGAGACCTGGCGCTACGCCGGACGCACGCACCACCTCACCGCCGGCCGCTACCGCTGGTACGTCTGGCCCGGCTACGGCCGCCGCACCGAACGCCGCTACGGCCGCCTGCTGGACAAGGGCGCGGTCTCCATAACCAAGGCCACCAACTAG
>DATDMD010000145.1:0-14598 GCA_036518975.1 Baekduia sp. | reverse complement strand
CTGCTCCGCGACGCTGATGACGATCGTCGACGAGACGATCGTGAGCGTCGCCTCGCCGCGCATCCAGGACGACCTCGGCTTCTCCACGGCCGGGCTCAGCTGGGTGGTCGACGCCTACCTCGTCGCGTTCGGCAGCCTGCTGCTGCTCGGCGGCCGGATCGGCGACCTCGTCGGCCGCCGGACCGTCCTGCTCGCCGGCCTGTCGCTCTTCACGCTGGCCTCCGCGCTGTGCGCCGCCGCCTGGTCGCCGGCGGCGCTGGTCGTCGCCCGCTTCGTCCAGGGCGCCGGCGCCGCCCTGGCCGCGTCGGTCGCGCTCGGGATGGTCGTCGCGCTGTTCGACGACGCCGCGGCGCGCGCCCGCGCGATCGGCGTCTACTCGGCGGTCGGCGCGTCGGGCGCCTCGATCGGCCTGGTCGCCGGCGGGCTGATCACCGCCGCGCTCGGCTGGCGCTGGGCGTTCCTCGTCAACGTCCCGATCGGGGTCGCGACCGTGCTCGCCGGCCGCCGGATCCTGACGCCGGAGACCGGCCCCGGCCTGCGCGCCGGCGCCGACGCCATCAGCGCGCTGCTGCTCACCGCCGGGACCATGACCGCGATCCTGGCGATCGTCGACGCCGCGCTGCGCCCGCTGGCCGTCGCGGCGGTCGTCCTGCTCGTCGCGTTCGTCGTCCGCCAGGCGCGCGTCGCGCGGCCCCTGCTGCCGCTGCGGATCTTCCGCTCCCGCACGGTGCGCGGCGCGAACGCGACGCACGCGCTGCTCGTCGGCGCGATGTTCGGCTTCCAGTTCCTGATCGCTCTGCACTTCCAACGCGTCTGGGGGTACACGCCGGCGCAGGCCGGGCTGGCGGTCGTGCCGGTCGCGGCCGGGATCGGCGTCATGTCGCTGTTCGTGGTGGGCCGCGTCCGCGCACGGATCGGCGCCTACCGGACGCTGCTGGCCGGCCTGGCCCTCGTCGCCGCCGGGCTGCTGCTCCTGGTGCGGGCCCGCGCCGGCGGCGGCTACCTCGACGTCCTGCCGAGCATCGCGCTGTTCGCCGTCGGCGGCGGGCTGACGCTGCCGACGGTGATGAGCTTCGCGATGGAGGACGCGACCGGCGCCGACTCGGGCCTGGCCTCGGGCCTCATCAACACGTCGCAGCAGGTGGGCGGCGCGTTCGGCCTGGCGATCCTGACCGCGCTGGCCACCAGCCGCGCCGCGGCCCTGCGCGACCGCGGCACGCCGGCGGCCGACGCGACCGTCGCCGGCTACCACCTCGCGTGGACCGTCGGCGGCCTCTTCGTCCTCGCCGCGCTCGCGGTCGCCGCGGTCACCTTGCGCCCGCGGCCCGCGCCGGCCGCCGCCGGCGGTGAGCATCCGGTTCCGACGCGTGGTCGAATGGATACCGACCCCGCGTCCCGTGTGAACGCGGGCGCGCCACTCTAGTTTCTCGCCTCCATCCCGCTCCTGGGTCGCTGACCGAAGGACGGTCCAAGCTGCGCTCCCGGAGGTCCTCCCGTATGTCTCGTCGTGCTTTGAGCCGTCGTCTGACGGCGCCGTTGCTCGGACTGCTGGCCGCGCTGGCCCTCCTGGTGCCGGCGGCACAAGCCGCCGCGCCGCTCGACCTCGCCAACCTCTCCGGCGCCAAGGCGGAGCGGATGCTCCAGACCGGCAAGATCACCTCGGTCGCCCTCACCCGCGCCTACCTGGACCGGATCAACGCCCTCAACAAGTCCGGACCGGCCCTGAATGCCGTGACCCAGCTCAACGCTGAGGCCCTGCAGGACGCCGCGGACTCCGACCGGGCGCGCGCCAAGGGCGTCGACCTCGGCCCGGCGATGGGCCTGCCGATCCTGCTCAAGGACATCATCGACGCCAAGGGCCAGTACACCTCGGCGGGCAACTGGTCGCTGCGCAACTCGTTCCCGGCGGAGGACTCCGGCGTCGCGGCCTACCTGCGCCAGCACGGCGTGATCATCCTCGGCAAGGTCGGCCTGTCGGAGTTCGCCAACTACTTCGGCGGCCAGCCCTCCGGCTTCGGCAACCTGACCGGTCAGGTCCTCAACGCCAACGACGCCGACGAGACGCCGAGCGGCTCCTCGTCGGGCACGGGCGCCGCCGTCCAGGCCTCGCTGTCGGCGCTGGGCATCGGCACCGAGACCAGCGGCTCGATCATCAGCCCGTCACGCGAGGAGGGCCTCGTCGGGCTGCGGCCGACCGTCGGCCTCGTGCCCGGCTTCGGCATCGCGCCGATCATCGCCTCGCAGGACACCGCCGGCCCGATGGAGCGCACGGTGACCGACGCGGCGATGACGCTGCAGTCGATCACGGGCGACGACCCGGCGATCCAGGCCGAGGCGGCTCAGGAGTACAAGGACGTCTTCGGCGACGACTACATCGCCCAGGGGATCGTCCCGGCCCGGCCCGCGACCACGCCGGACTACATGTCGGCGCTGACCGACGACTTCGTCACGGGCAAGCGCATCGGCTACACGTTCACCGCGCCCACCTGCTCGGGCACCCTGACGGCCGCCAACGACATCGCCTACTGCGCGCTGCAGGACGCCGGGGCCACGCTGGTCCCGGTCGCCCAGCCATCGTTCAGCTACCCGGGCATCTCGAACATCGAGGCCCACAAGACGATCGACTCCTACTACGCCCACCTCGGGCTGGCGGCGCCGATCCACGACATGGTCGAGGAGATCGCCGACAACGACGCGAACCCGATCCTGGCCGAGAAGTTCGGCAACCACCAGCACTTCATCAACGAGCAGACCGACGACACCGGCTCCGCGCTGACGGCGTGGCGCGCCAGCCTGGCCACGGTCAAGCAGACGGCGCACGCGAGCCTCGACGGCGTCTTCACCCGTGGCACCTCCGACCCGTCCGACGACGTCGTCGCGGTCCTCGGCAGCCTGCCGAGCACGCCGCAGGCCGGCTACCCGCAGATGACGATCCCGATGGGCTACACGTCCACGCAGCGCCGCGCGCAGGGCGCCAGCCTCTTCGGCCCCGCCTACAGCGAGCGCACGCTCATCGGCGTCGGCTACGTCCTCGAGCAGGGGACCAAGCTGCGCCGCAACCCCGAGCAGCTCAACCCGGCCATGTACCGCTGCGCCGACCTCGCGGTCGCGCCGCCGTTCGCCCAGCGCGGCAGCTGCAACCCCGACTACCAGGCGGCCACCGGCGCGGCCGGCACGACCGCCACGCCGGACCTGGGCTTCGACCTGGAGAGCGCCACGGCCTCCCAGCTGGAGGCGAAGCTGGCGGCCGGGACGCTGTCCTCGGTCGCGCTGACCAAGGCCTACCTCAACCGCATCGCGCAGACGAACGCCCAGGGCCCGGGCCTGCAGGCGGTGCGGTCGCTCAACGGCGCCGCGCTGGCCGAGGCGCAGGCAGCCGACACGGCCCGCGCCGGCGGCCAGACGGGCGCGCTGCTCGGCCTGCCCGTGCTGCTCGACGACTCGTACGACGTCGCGGGCATGACGACGACCGCGGGCTCGATCGCGCTGCAGGGCAACACGCCGACCGCCGACTCCGCCGTCGTGGCCAAGCTCAAGGCCGCGGGCGCCGTGATCCTCGGCAAGACCAACGTCACCGAGCTCAACAACGTCTTCGACGCCAACATCACCCAGGGCTACTCGTCGCTGGGCGGCCAGGTGCTCGACGCCTATGACACCGACAAGACGCCGGCGGGCTCGTCCGCGGGCTCGGCCTCGGCCCTGGCCGCGGGCATGGCGGCGCTCACCATCGGCCTGCAGAGCTCGCAGAACGGCCTGGACTCGACCGGGGCGGCCGACCCGACGCAGTTCGCGGCCGACGCGATCCTGCCCGCCAGCGTCATGGGCGTCGCGGCCCTGAAGCCGACGGTCGGCCGCGTCAGCCGCGTCGGCGTCCTCGGCGTCGCCAAGGCGCAGGACTCCCCGACCCCGATGGCCAAGACCATCACGGGGCTGGCGGACGCGATGAACGCGGTCGCCGGGATCGACGGCGCCGACACCGAGGCGGTGGCCTCCGGCGCGACGCCGTCCGACTACGCGGCCGGCCTGTCGGCATCGCTGACCGGTCACACGCTCGGCGTGCTGCCGACCACCGCGGTGGCCGGCACCTACACGGTGCTCAACACGCCGGGCTACAACGACGCGGTCACGGCGATCACCGGCGCCGGCGGCACGGCCACGCCGCAGACGATCTCCAGCCTCCCGGCCGACGTCCCGGCCTACGCGCCGAGCGTCCTCTCCCGGGAGTTCCGGCGTGACCTCAACGCCTACCTGGCGAGCGGGCACTCGGGCTCGGCGACCAGCCTGACCGACGTCGTCTCCTACGTCATGGGCCACCCGACCGAGGGCCTGAAGTTCGGCTCCACCGGGCTGGGCACCGGCACCGGCAACCTCTGCAACACGGTCGCCGGCCGCCAGCCGAGCGCCCTGTGCACGGCGCTGAACGCTCCGGACATCAGCGCGGGCGGCGCCTCGGCCGACGTCACCACCTACACGACGGACCGCGACACGGGCCGCAGCAACTACCAGGACTACCTGGACGACCTGCTCACGGGCGTCGACGCGCTCGTCGTGCCGGCCAGCAGCGCGCTCGTCGGCTTCGCGGATCGCGCCGGCTACCCGGTGCTGGAGATGCAGTCCGGCTACCAGTTCACCTACACGGCGAACACCAACTTCGGCCAGCTGGGCTACGCGCCGACCCACAACCCCTACGGCATCGCCCTGATCGGCACGGCCAACAGCGAGCAGACGCTCCTGAGCGACGCCTACGCGATCGAGCAGCGCCTCAACACCCAGACCAGCCAGTCGATCACCCGCAACACGACCCAGGGCAACCTGAGCTACACCGACGCGCACGTCGCGCCGAGCGTCTACAACCCCGCGATGTACCGCTGCGTGGAGGGCAGCACGTACTACGCCCCGTACAACTGCCACCCGGGCGAGCTCGGCTACGTCTCGCCCGTCAAGGAGCCGGTCGAGCCCGAGACGCCCGACACGCCCGCCACGCCGGACACGCCCGCGACCACGCCGGACACGCCGACCCCGACCGCACCCGCCACCACCACGCCGCCCTCGGCGGCTGCCCTCCAGGCCCTCGCCGACGCCCTCCAGAAGAAGGCCCTGGGCAAGGCCATCAAGTCGGTCATCAGCGCGAAGACCACCCAGCTCAAGATCACCGACACGTTCAACGAGCCGGGCAAGGTCACCTACACGCTGAGCCTGTCGGTCTCGGCCCACGGCAAGACCAAGCACATCACGCTCGGCACCGTGACGCGGACGCTCACCGGCGCGAAGACGCTGACCATCACGGTCAAGCTCAGCCGCGGGGCCCGGACCACGTTGAAGCACTACGCCAAGTCCAAGCTCACGCTCGGCACGCGGTTCGCGCCCAAGCACGGCGGCAAGGCGATCACCACGACGCGGACGGTCAAGCGCCGGTGACCCGGCGCCCGGCCGGCGGCGGCCCTACCGCCTCCGCAGCGGCAGCGTGGCGGCCAGCCGCGTGCCGCCGCCGGCCGAGCTGTCGATCTCCAGCTGCCCGCCGAGCGCGGTGACGCGGTCGGCGAGCGCCACGAGCCCGTGGCCGGCGGGATCGGCGCCGCCGATCCCGTCGTCGGCCACCGCGAGCTGGAGGACGGAGTCGGTCGCCGACGCGTCGACCTCGGCCCGCTCGGCGTGCGCGTGCTTGACCACGTTCGTCAGGGCCTCGGCCACGATGAAGTACGCGCTGGCCTCGATCTCGGCCGGGAACCGGACTTCCGGGATCCGGACCTGCACCGGGAGGCCGAGCCGGGCGACCATCGCGTCGATGCCCGCCCGCAGGCCGCCGCGGGTCAGGACGGTGGGGAGCATGCCGTGGGACAGGTCGCGCAGCTCCTCGTTGCCCTTCTGGGCCTGCTCGAGCGCCTCGGCGATGAGCGACTCCGCCGTCCCGTCGTCCTGCCGCAGCGCGCGCTGCGCGAGCTTGAGCGTGACGATCGCGTGCACGAGGCGCTGCTGCGCGCCGTCGTGCAGGTCCCGCACGACGCGGCGCCGCGCCTCGTCGCCGGCGGTCAGCAGCCGCGTGCGCGACGCGGTGAGCTGCGCGCGGCTGTCGGCGTTGGCCACCGCGGTGTCGAGCAG
Source organism: Baekduia sp. (assembly GCA_036518975.1). Lineage (GTDB taxonomy): Bacteria > Actinomycetota > Thermoleophilia > Solirubrobacterales > Solirubrobacteraceae > Baekduia. Next base: position 8,499 of record DATDMD010000145.1, on the reverse strand, counting down.
CTCGGCGAACCGCGCCATCCGCTGCTCGGTGTCGGCCGGCGGCGGCTCCTTGCTGTTCCAGGTAGCCACGATGACGCCCCACAGCCCGCCGTCCACCGTGATCGGCGCCGCGACGGCCGCGCGGATGTCCGGCTTGTCGACGAGCTGGGCGATGACGCCGTCCTCGCCGTCGAAGCGGTCCATCCGCATGGGCCGCCGCGTCCGCCGGACCGTCGCCGACACGCTCTGGCCCGCCGGGCGCAGCCGCGTGCCCGGCGGCAGCCGGTCGGCCGTGGCCCCGCGGTGGGCGAGCAGGACGACCTCGTCGCCCGGCTCGTAGCGGTTCAGGACGACCTGGTCGGCGTCCAGCAGCCCCTCCATCTCGGCCGCCACCGCGTCGAAGACCGCGGTCGCCGACGCGCCCTCGGCGACCAGCGTCGCCACCCGCCGCAGCCCGGTCTGCTCGGCGGCCAGCCGCTCGACCTCCGCGCGCGCCTCGGCGTTGGCGATCGCCGTCGCGACGAGGTCGGTGAACCGCGTCAGCCGCGCCTCGGTCTCCGGCGGCAGCGGCACGGGGTCGTACCTCGCCACGGCCACGACGCCCCAGACGCGCTGGCCGACCACGATCGGGCTGCCGGCCACCGACCGGATCCCGTGCCGGCGGCCGCGCTCGCCGATGGCGCCCGGGGCCGCCGAGTAGTCGTCGATGCGGTGCGAACGGCCGTCGCGGACCACGCGGCCGACGAGGCTGTCGCCGTCGGCCGGGAGCCGCTCGCCGACGCGGGTCGAGGCCGGCAGGGCGGAGCCCCAGGTGGCGGCGGTCGTGATGCTCCCGTCGGCCTCGAGCCGGCAGATCGCGCAGTCGACGTCACCGACCGCGGCGGCCACCTCCTCGGCGACCTTGGTGAACACCTCCGCCGGCGACGACTCCTTGGCCACGAGCGTCGCGACCCGCCGGAGGGCGGCCTGCTCCTCGGTGAGCCGCTCCGCGCGCGCGTGCGACTCGGTGTTGGCGATCGTCGTGGCCATCAGCTCGGTGAACTGGCCGAGCCGGTGCTCGGTGTCCGGCGGCAGCGGCGCGGCCTTCGCGGTCGCGGTCACCATCGCGCCCCACAGCCGGCCCTCGACGTGGATCGGAGCGGCCGCGACGGTGCGGATGCCGATCGTGCGGACGTGCTCGGCGACCTCGCCGGGCACGTCGGCGTAGTCCTCGATCCGCACCGAGCGCCCGGTCCGGAAGATCCGCGCGGCGGCCGTCTGCCCGTCCAGGCGCATGCGCGAGTCCACCGGCAGGACGTCGGCGGCGGAGCCCCAGCTCGCCAGGACGCGTGCGACGCGCTCGTCGTCGAAGCGCAGCATCCGGGTCTCCTCGGTGCCCAGCAGCTGGCCGATCTCCTCGGCGATCGCGGTGAAGACCTCGGCCTGGGACGCCTCGCGCGCGACCAGCGTCGCGACGCGCCGCAGCGCCGCCTGCTCCTGCGCCAGCCGCGTGACCTCGGCGCGCGCCTGGGCGTTGGCGATGGCCGTGGCGACCAGATCGGCGAACTGGGCGGCGCGCGCCTCGGTGTCGCGCGGGAGGGGGTCGCGCCGCTTGAAGTGGACGGCGACCGCGCCCCACAGCCGCCCTCCGACGAGGATCGGGCAGCCGACCGAGGAGGTCACGCCGAGCTGCTCGCGCACGAACTCGGCGATGGGGCCCGGGACGGCCGCCCAGTCCTCGACCCGCGCGGCCTCCGACGTCTCGACGATCATCGTCGTGGGGTCGCCCGGCTCGATGGGCCACACGTCGGGGACGGGCGGATGCTCGCCCGCGGCGGCCCAGGCGGCCATGGTGGTGACCGTGGCGGCGTCGTAGTGGACCATCCCGGCGAAGTCGGCGCCGAGGAGCGTGCCGAGCTCCCGCGCGACGGCGCCGAACAGCGCGCTGGGCGCGACGTCGCGGGCCACGAGCGTCGCCACCCTCCGCAGCGCCGCCTGCTCCTCGGCCAGGCGCGCCAGCCGCGCGCGGCTCTCGGCGTTGGCGATCGCCATCGCCAGCAGCTCCGTGAACTGCGTCAGGCGCGCCTCGGTGTCCGGCGGCATCGGCTCGTGCCCGCTGGAGCCGGCGGCCATCACGCCCCACAGCCGCCCCTCGACGACGATCGGCGTCCCGACGCTGGACTGGATGCCGCCGTTGCGGACGGCGACGTCGATCGGGCCGCGGGCCTCGGCGTAGCTCTCGATCCGCGCCGGCCGCCCGGTGCGGGCGACGATCGAGCAGAGGTTGTTGCCCTCGAGGTTCCAGCGGCTCCCGACCGGGAAGACGGCTGCGGTGGCGCCCCACGCGGCGACGAAGGTCACCGCGCCGTCGGGCTCGCAGCGGCTCATGTCGGCGAAGTCGACGGGCAGCAGCTGGCCGACCTCCTCGGTGATCGCGGCGAACACCTCCTCCGGCGCCGCGGCGCGCGCGACCACCGTCGCGACCCGTCGCAACGCCGCCTGCTCGGCGACCAGGGCGCTTGGATCTTCGCCGGTCACGCGCGCTCACCCTCTCCCGCGCCACCTCGGGGCGAGCGGGGATCGGGCGCGGCGGCGACGGTCAGCGCGGCGCATCGGAGTGCAAGCGTAGACCTCCGTCGCCCCGATGGGGAACCCGGCCGTCTCCGGGGCGCCGCTACTCGACGACCTCGGGGAAGATCCGCGCGAGCGCGTAGTAGAGGACGCCGCCGACGACCGCCGCGCTCGTGAAGCTGAGGTCGATCCCGCTGACGTGCCGCGTCAGCGGACCGGTGACGATGCTGGTGGACGTGAACAGCGTGCCGATCGCCACCGCCGTGGCCCAGGCGACCAGCGCCCGGAGGTTGAAGCCGCGGGTGAACCAGTAGACGCCGGTCGTCCCGCGGCCCGCGAACGTCTGGAGGTCGGCGGGCTCGTAGCGCCCGTGCCGCATCAGGTGCCCGATGGTCATGATCACCATCCACGGCGTGCACGTGACGACCATCAGCGTCGCGAACGCCTCGATCGAGCGGATCGCGTCGAAGCCGATCAGCCCGACGTAGGCGCCGCCGAGCCCGACGACGCTGATCGCGAGCGTGAGCTGCGCGCGCGTGAGACGCCAGAAGACCGCCTGGAGGTCGAGCGCGGCGTTGTACACGCACATGGCGGCGCTCTCGATGTTCGCGAGCCCGCCGGGCGCGAGCATCAGGAGGATCGCGAACCACAGCGGCGACACGGCCGTGAAGCCGATCGCGAACGGCGTCGTCGGGTCGTCGAACGTCGTGGTCGCGAACGCGGCGACGATCTCGGCCAGCCAGCAGCCCGCGAAGATGCCGAGCCCGGCGGCGAGCGCGCACGTGCTCGCCCTCGCGGTCGACGGGATGTAGCGGCCGTAGTCGCCGATGAACGGCCCCCACGTGATCGGCAGCAGCGCGGCGAGCACCATCGTCAGCACCCACGTCGGCCAGTACTCGTCGAGCAGGTAGGTCCCGCCGGGCACGGCGCGGAACTTCCCGGCCAGGACGACCAGCGCCAGGAGCGAGACCGTCGCGCTGACGATCGCGATGGCGCGGAAGCCCGCCACCAGCGTCGCGTGCCCGTAGATGGCGAGCGCGAACGCGACGAGCGACACGGCCAGCATCGCGGCCGACAGGGCGACGTCGCCGGTGCCCGTGCCGACGAGCCGGTGCAGGACCACGACGATCGTCTGGCCCGAGGTCCAGACGAGGATCGCGAAGAACACGAGCCCGATGACGAGGCTGATGAGCGAGCCGAGGTAGCGGCCCCGCACGCCGAAGAACGCGCCGCTCGACACCGCGTTGTTCGTCCCGGTCCTCGGCGCCTGGATCGCGACCCCCGTGAAGATCAGCGAGCCGAGCGCGACCCCGACCGTGACGGCCGAGAACGCGCTCCACCAGCTGAGGCCGAAGACGATGCCCAGCGACCCGAACACCATGTTGCCGAACCCGAACTGCGGCCCGAACATCGCCCACGCGAGGTCGCGCGGTCGGGAGTGGCGGTCATGCTCCGGAACGTGGTCGATGCCGCGGGCTTCGACCCGGCCGACCTCGTCGGCCGACGCTCTCCTTGGCGGTCCGCATGCCGTCGCCGGGTCGTCCACGCCCGCGCTCCCCTCGCTGTCGGGTGTCAGAACGGCGGGCACCAAGGCTAACCAGAAGTGCCTGGCGCGCCCCGGCCAAGATGGTGCGCCGCGACGTGGCTGGAAGCCTGTCGGGACCGATGGCCGTCACGACGAACACGAGGCTGCGCTCCGTCCCGATCGGGACCGGCGCGAGCGGGACGCGGACCGAGACCGACTCGATGGGGTCGATCGAGGTGCCCGCCGAGCGCTACTGGGGCGCCCAGACGCAGCGGTCGCTGATCCACTTCTCGATCGGCGACGACCGCATGCCCAAGGCCGTCTACCACGCCTACGGCTACGTCAAGAAGGCGGCCGCGCTGGTCAACGGCGCCGCCGGGCGGCTCGACTGCGGGCGCGCCGCGGCGATCGTCGCCGCCGCCAACGAGGTGATCGCCGGCCAGCTCGACGCCGAGTTCCCGCTGTACGTCTGGCAGACCGGGTCGGGCACGCAGTCCAACATGAACGTCAACGAGGTCATCGCCAACCGCGCCAGCCAGCTGCTGGGCGGCGAGCTCGGGACCAAGGACCCCGTGCATCCCAACGACCACGTCAACATGGGGCAGTCGTCCAACGACACGTTCCCGACGGCGATGCACGTCGCGACGCTGCTGGCGATCCGCGAGCGGACGCTGCCGCAGGTCCGCGCGCTGACCGACGCCGTCGCGGCGCGGGCGGCGCGGTGGGTCGACGTCGTCAAGATCGGCCGCACGCACCTGAAGGACGCGACGCCGCTGACGGTCGGCAAGGAGTGGTCGGGCTGGGCGGCGCAGCTGCGCGACGCGGCGGGGCGGCTCGAGGAGGCGCTCGCCGCGATCGAGCCGCTCGCCGCGGGCGGCACCGCCGTGGGCACCGGGCTCAACGCGCCGGCGGGCTTCGGCGAGGAGATCGCCACCGCGCTCGCCGACCTCACCGGCCTCGGCGGGCTGCGGACGGCGCCGAACAAGTTCGCGGCCCAGGGGTCGCTGGACGGGATGGTCGCCGTCTCGGCCGGGCTGCGCGGTGTGGCCGTCGCATTGATGAAGGTCGCCAACGACATGCGCTGGCTGGCCTCGGGGCCGCGCGCCGGGCTGCACGAGCTGCGGCTGCCGGCCAACGAGCCGGGGTCGTCGATCATGCCCGGCAAGGTCAACCCGACCCAGCAGGAGGCCATGGTGATGGTCTGCCTCCAGGTGATCGGCGAGGACGCGATCGTCGCGTCGGCCGGCGCGCAGGGCAACTTCGAGCTCAACGCGATGCGGCCGATCATCATCAACAACGTCCTGCACTCGGCGCGGATCCTTGGCGACGCGTGCGACAAGCTGCGCACGTTCAGCGTCGAGGGCACCGAGCTCGACACCGGCAGCATCGCCGGCGACGTCGCGCGCTCGCTGATGCTCGTCACCGCGCTGAGCCCGCGCATCGGCTACGACCGGGCGTCGGCGATCGCCCACAAGGCCGACGACGAGGGCACGACGCTGCGCGAGGCGGCGCTCGCGCTCGGCGTCGACGCGGCGGAGTTCGACCGGGTCGTCGACCCGAAGGCGATGGTGGGGCAGCCGCGCCGTGACCTCGGCCTCGAACCTGACTCCGACGGCGCGGAGGCGCGCGCATGAGCGGCGGGGCGCGCCACCGCGTCGTCATCGTCGGGGCCGGGTTCGGCGGCCTGTTCGCCGCGCGGGCGCTGCGGCGCGCGCCGGTCGACGTGACGGTCATCGACCGCACCAACCACCACCTGTTCCAGCCGCTGCTCTACCAGGTGGCGACCGGCGTCCTGTCGCCCGGCGACATCGCGCCGCCGACGCGCGAGGTCCTGCGCCGGCAGGCCAACGCGCGGGTGCTGATGGGCGAGGTCGTGGACGTCGACCTCGACACCCGCGAGGTGGTGCTGGAGACCAACGGCGAGCGCGCCGGCGTCCCCTACGACAGCCTGATCGTCGCGGCCGGCGCCGCGCAGTCCTACTTCGGCCACGACGAGTTCGCGGCCCACGCGCCGGGGATGAAGACGATCGGCGACGCGCTGGACCTGCGCTCGCGGATCCTCGGCGCGTTCGAGATGGCCGAGCTCGACGCGGAGTCCGAGCGGCGCGACGCGTGGCTGACGTTCGTCGTCGTCGGGGCGGGCCCGACCGGCGTCGAGCTCGCCGGCCAGATCGCCGAGATGTCGCACCGCGCGCTGCGGCTGAACTACCGGTCGTTCGATCCGTGGCGGGCGCGGATCGTCCTGGTGGACGCCGCCGGCGCGGTGCTGCCGCCGTTCCCCGAGCCGCTGCAGCGGCGCGCCCGGCGCGACCTCGAGGAGCTCGGGGTGGAGATCCGGCTGGACACCGAGGTCACCGGCATGGACGCCACCTGCCTGGTCGTCCGCCACCGCGACGGGACGACCGACCGCATCGCGGCGCACACCAAGATCTGGGCGGCGGGCGTCCAGGCGTCGCCGCTCGGCGCCGTCCTGGCCGAGCAGAGCGACGCGACCGTCGACCGCGCCGGGCGCGTGTCGGTGCAGGCCGACTGCACGCTGCCGGGGCGCCCCGAGGTCTTCGTGATCGGCGACATGATGCAGTTGGACCGCCTGCCGGGCGTGGCCGAGGTCGCGATGCAGTCGGGCCATCACGCGGCCCGCACGATCACCCGCCGCGCCGGCGGCGACGACCGCGTGCGCCCGTTCCGCTACCGCGACCTGGGGACCATGGCCACGATCGCGCGGTTCCGCGCGGTCGTCTACGTGGGCCGCGTGCGCTTCACGGGGATGGTCGGGTGGCTCATGTGGCTGCTGGTCCACCTCGCGTTCATGACCGGCTTCAAGAACCGCTTCGCGGCCGTGGCCGAGTGGGGGTTCGCGTTCCTGGGACGCGGACGCCGCCAGCGCACGATGACGCGCCGGCACCTGCCCGACGGCACGGCCGCCACCACCGCGCAGGCGCTCAGCGATGAGCAGCGCCGCTTTGCGCGCGCTTCGGCGCGCGACCACGCGGCGTGAGCGCGCGACGACCAGGCCGCGCCGCCCGGGTAGGGCGGCGCGGCGGTCGCGCGGATCAGGCGGCGGCGGCCGCCGGCGCCCTGTGCGCCACCGGGTTCAGCAGCCGGTCGGCCACGGCGCCGAAGCCGAGGCCGAGCGTGAGCCAGATGGTGGCGTTGATGCCCAGCGAGGCGAGCCGGAACCGGTAGAGCACGTCGGCCGGGAACCCCGCGGGCGTCTCGTGCACGGCGGGCAGGATCAGCTGCGCGGCGGCGATCACGAGGACGAAGGCCGCGAGGGCCGCGATCGCCGCGTTCCACGCGCCGAGCGACGGCAGCAGCTGGCGCCGGACGCGCGCCGCCGCGAGGGCCGCCGCGAGCGAGATGACGATCATCACGAAGTACAGGACCGTGCGGCGCCCGATGGTGTCGGGGTTGCCGATCGTCGGCGGGTTGGCCGGGTACTTGGTGAACGGGACGACCACGATCGTCAGGTAGGCCGCGAGCGCCAGCAGCGCCGCGGTCCCGCGGGCGCCGACGTCGCCGATGCGGCCGTAGGCCCAGGCGTAGGCCAGCGAGAACAGGCCGCCCAGGGCGACGCCCATCGCCAGCGTGCCGGTGAGCAGGCCCCAGGTGCGCTGGACGCCGCGGCTGACGACCTCCGGGCCCTCGGGCTCGTGGTGCAGCCTGGCCAGGGAGGACTCGAAGTCGATCGCGTGACCGACCTGCGGCTCGCCGAAGACGAGCGCGAAGGCGAAGGCGAGGAGGCCGGCGACGGCGCCGACCAGCATCCCGCGGACGAGCAGGGAGCGGACCATGATGGTGTCCTTGGTCCCGCGCCTAGTGGCAGGGGAAGCCCAGCAGGTGCCGGGCGTCGTGGACCCACTCGTGGACGTCGTGACCGCCGAGGACGGAGGTCGCGCCCTCCTCGGCGCCCACGAAGTAGATGAACAGCATCAGGATCAGCCCCGCGAACAGGACGAACGGCAAGAGCTCGCGGGCCGAGGCGACGGGGACCGGCGCGGCGCCGGCGCGGCGCTCGAGAGCGACGTCAGACATGTGGTGCTCCTTCTCGGGATCGTGCGTCCCGTCGGTGACGAAAGGCGCGATGGAGACGAGTGTCTGGCTCTCAGGACCCGCGGGCCCTGATCACAGTGGCGCGACCGCTCCGGACTTCGACCGGATTCCTCGAACCCACGCGCGGCGAAGCATAACGCCCGGGGACCGGTCAGGCCGGGCCTTCGCCGAACGGCGCGACGCCCGGATCCTCCGAGGCCGCCGCCACCGTGATCCGAAGCCACGAGTCGACGCGGGGCTGGACGCGTTCGAGGGCGTCGAGCTCGAGGGCGAGCCGGATCAGGGCGTCGGCGGCGCCGTCGCCGTTGCCGTTCCCGTTGCCGTGGCCGTTCGTCGTCTCGTGGTCGCCGGTGCCCCGCAGCGCCTGCTCCAGCTCGGCGCGCCGGGCGGCG
>DATDMD010000144.1:0-34582 GCA_036518975.1 Baekduia sp. | reverse complement strand
CCCCGTGCAGCCAGGTCGCTTCTCGACCTCAGTGGGTCAGGTCGCCGTGATGGTCTGCGTCGGCGAGACGTTGAAGACGGAGTTGCTGCCGGTCGGACCGGTGATCGTCATCGGACCATTGGGCAGCAAGCTTCCACATGTGCTGCCGCTCACCGTGAGGGTCTGGCCGGTCGCACTCAGGGTCAGCTGCCTCGTGAAATTGTTGTAGGAGGTGTTCATCGAGCCGGCAAAGCTCGCACCGCAGACCCCGGTGAACGTGATCGTGCAGCTCACGATGTCAGCCCTGACCGGCGTAACGTCCGACACGGTCACACCCGTCACGCTCAGCCTCGACGTGTTCGTGCAGGAAATGGGGATTCCGCCAATGCTGACGATCGAGCAACCGCTGAAATGCGGCTGGGTGTTCGAGCTGATGACCAACGGGAACGCCGCACCCGTCGCACCGGCCAGCGTCGCCGTAACCGTCATCGTGGTGCAGTCAACCGAGAAAGAACCCGCCCTCACGAAAACATGCGTGGTGGCCGTCGCGGTCACCGCCCCTCCGGGGGACGTGGACACGCTTGCAGCCGTGGCCGGCCCGGCGACCGCCAACGTCATCACGCTGGTAGCGGCCAACGCCGCCAACTCGGGGAACCTCAATCGCATTGGTATCTCCTATCGAAACTTGGAGGCGCGCCATCACGAGATGCCACGCCCAATCGCGCAACCCCAGCTCCCGGCGCCTAGAACCGAGATTGTGTCTAATATGTCCGATTGGCGCAACGCTCTAGATCGATCCGCGCTCACAAGCGCGCGGGCGTGGTCGACGACGCACGGCAGCGGGATCAAGCCGCCTCGGATCGGGCCGTCGCCGCGACCAGGGCAGCCGGCGGCGGACTGCGGTCGCGCTCCTCGCACTGATGCGTCGGCCGCGAAAAGGCGCTCGGGCTGCTCCCGAAGCCCTGCTGCCAATGTCCTCGTGATGGCCGCCGGGATCGCCAACGCCAACTTCGGGTGCACCAGCGCGCCGGCCTGCCTCGCTTTGGTCGCGCTCCTCGTCGTCGCGCTCCCAGCTCATCGCGCTCGCGTTCCACGCCTACAAGAACGGCGACCGCTTGCTGCCCTCGCTCATGGCCGCCACGCTCATCTGGACCACGCTGGACGTGTCCCTGCTGGCGCTCGGCTACCCACTGCCACCACGCTTTTTCTCCCGCCGCGGCCGCCGCCCGACCCGAGCCTTCACCCGACGCCGCCAACGCGCGACATGATCCACGGCGTCGACCCGATCGGCGTCGCCCTCGGCGTCCTCGCGGTGCTGGCGTATCGGCGGGTCCGGGCCCAGCGGGAACGCTGAGACCTGACGGTGGGGCTCCGCCGCGCTGCGGCGGAGCTTCATGCAGCTCAGGGGTCAGGTCGCCGTGATGGTCTGCGTCGGGAAGACGTTGAAGACCTGGTTGGCGCCACTCGGCCCGGTGAGCGTCATAGGACCATTGGACACGAGCGTGCCACATGTGCTGCCGCTCACGGTGAGGTCTGGCCGGTCGCACTCAGGCGTCAGCCGACTCCCGATGTTGTTGAACGAGTAATTCATCGACCCGGCGAACCTCGCACCGCAAACCCCGTGACCGTCATCGTGCAACTGACGCTGTCAACCCTAAGCGGCCGTCACCCCCGCCACCGTCACTCCTGTCACGCTCAGGCTCGACGTCTTCGTGCAAGAAATCGGGATGACGCCGCCAACCCCGGATCATCGCAGGCACTGAAGTGCAGCTGCAGGTTCGCGCTGGCCACCAACGGGAACGCCGGACCCGCGGCGCCTGCCAGCGTAAACGTGTCCGTCGATGCGACGCAGTCAAATGATGCGCCAGGCCTATTAACCCCAAATGTGGGTTGTCGGCGTCGCGACTACCGCCCCGCCTCGAGAGAAAGTCGTGTCCCACTCGAACGGCGCGCCTCTGGCGCGCGCCGCCTCACGACGAAGCCCGGTGTGATACCTGACCGATGAGAGCCTCCCGTCGAGGTGGCGATCAGGTCGCCGTCACCGTCTGCCTGGGCAAGACGTTGTAGACCAGGTTTGCACTACTCGGACCCGTGAACGTCATGGGTCCATTCGGCAGGAGCGAGCCGCACATGCTCCCGCTGACAACGAGCGATTGACCTGCCGCGTTGACCGTGACCTGGCCTGTCGCGTTGTTATTGGACTCGGTCAACGACCCGGACATCCTCGCACTGCAGATCCCGACTACCGTCACGGTGCAGGCGATGTTGGCAATCGTCCCCTGCGTGACGCCCGCGACCGTGACGCTGGTCACGTTTGCCGTCGAGGTGTTCGAGCAGGTGATCGTATAGCCGCCGATACCCACAAGGGTGCAACTGCTGAAGTTCTCCTGCATGTTCGAACTGACCGTGATGGGGAACACGCCCGTGGCGGCCCTCAGCGTGCCCGTCGCCGTAGCCGCAGCGCAGTCAAGTCTCGCGCTTCCCCACTGAAAGAACGCGTGGGTGGTGGCGGTGCCGGTCACGTTGCCGCCGGGCGACACAGTCACCGTCGAAGCGCCCGCCGACGCGGCCACTCCCAGCATTAAAGCGCCGGCCACGATGAGCGCAGCCAACTTCGAGGACCAACAACGCATTCGTTCTCTCCTGTCTGGATCGCCACCCGTGTCGTGGGCCCACGGCACGCCGTCACCCACAGAGCAGGGGCCCCGCCTTTAGGCGGGGCCCCTGTGTGATGCCCTAGCGACGAGCGGTGCTCGTCAGTTGGGCGGTCAGGCCACCGTAACGGTCGTCCTTGGCGAGATGTTGTACACGAGGTTCGCGCCGCTCGGGCCCGTGAACGTCGCGCTCCCGTTGGGCAGCAGCGAACCGCAGGTGCTGTTGACCACGTTGAGCGACTGGCCCGCGGCATTGACCGTGAGCTGACCCAACGGCGAGCTGAGGTTGTTGTACGAGCCCGTGACGGAACCGGTGACATCCGCAGAGCAGAGGCCGGTGACCGTGATCGTGCACCTCACGTTGGAGATGGTGCCCTGTGTCACGCCGCTGACGGTCAGGCTGGTCACGCTCAGCACCGACGTGTTCGTGCAGGCCACGGTGAAGCCACCGATGCCGACGAGCGTGCAGCTGCTGAAGTTCTCCTGCAGGTTGGTGCTGATCGCGATCGGGAGGGGGCCCGACCTGCTGGTAAGCGTCGCAGTAGCGGTGGCGGTCGCGCAGTCGAGCGACGCGCTACCAGCCCTCAGGAACGCGTGGGTGGTGGCGGTGCCGGTCACATTGCTGCTAGACACGGTGGCGGTGGTGGCGCTGGCCGACGAGGTGACCGCCAGCATCGAGGCGCCGACGACGACGAGCGACGCCAACTTCGGGAACTTGAAACGCATTCATCTCTCCTATCGAACTTGCGGGCAGAGTGCCCTGAATCTCGGCCGTCTGGCCGATCTCCTGTCTCGTGTAGGCGCGCTGAGCGCGCGCCGGAACGTTCCTCCTGCTCGGGCGACACCTCCTCCGTAGCTGACCCCGTGTGCCAACTATCGCCGGGGTCGGAGGGAGGGTCCACAGCCGCTTGGCAAGGCTTGCCGCCCCGTCAGCGTCTCAAGTGAACGCGCAGGGCCTGCGATCAACGCATCACCACCCAGGGGTGGGGCCCACGACGAACTGCGGCCGCCCGAAGGCGGCCGCAGTGTCTCTGATCAGACTGTCCGAGACGTCACAGCCGCGCGCGTGGCGCGGCTGTCATTCGGTGCTCAGCGCTTGACGACGAGCGTCTTGTGCAGCGTCACGGCCTTGCCCTTCTTCGGCGCGAACCGCACGACGGTCGCGACCCGCAGCCGGCCGTGCCGGCTGAGCGTCCGGCGCGACGCCGTCGTCAGCTTCGCGACGACGGACGCCTCGGTCGCCGACGCGATCTTGCGCTGGCCCGCAGCCAGCCCGTGGCCGCTGACCGTGATCCGGCCGGCGCCGATGCCCGTGAGTCGCAGCGTCACGCCGCGTGACGTTCCCGACGCCTTCGCGATCTTCGGCTTGCAGCCCTGGACCTTGGCCATCACCGACGACTCGGTGACGCGGCCGTTCTGGCCGACGAAGCGGCTGTCGATCGTCTTGTCGCGATCACACGTTCCCGGCTTGCCCGACACCACGATGATGCCGTGCTTGCCGCCGTTGATCGTCAGCGTGAACTCGCTGAACGGCGCATCGGGAATGCCGTCGAACGTCGTCTCCAACCGGGAGCGGCTGTCGACCGCCGAGCTCGCGTCGAGGTCGAGCGTCACACCGTCCGCGCTCAGCGGGATCCAGAGCTTCGGCAGCGTCTTGATCGTGCGACCACTGGCCGACTTTCGCGTCCCCTGCACGAAGTACACGGGACCCTTGAGCGGATCGGGCAGGATCGACTTCACCACGGCGTTCCCGACGATCGACTTGGCCGGGCAGGCGAGCGCCGCTCGCTGCTCGGGCGTGCACAGTGCGTTCGCGTTGTCCGGGTCGAGGGCCACGGACAGCGGCAGCTTGACGCTCGCCGTACGCAGGTTCGCGTCCCCCGCCTGCTGGGTCACCTTGGCGACGATCCCGGGGTGCGTGCCATCGGTCGTCGACCTGCCGGTGAACGTCAGCGCGAGCTTCTGCGCGACGTCCAGGCTGGAACAGCCGATCGTCTGGAAGCGGACGACCTGATTGCTGACCGCCCCCTCGAGGCTGCCGAACTGGGCTCCGACCGCGGTCGACGCACAGCTCGTCGGGTTGAACATGAACCCGGGGCGGTCCATCGTCAGCGCGATCTGCCGCAGCCGCAGCGGGAAGCCGCGGATGATCGTCGGCAGCGGATCCGAGATCACCGTGACGTGGGCGTCGCGGCGGTCGACGAAGATGCCCGCCTGCGTGACGACGTTGCCCAGGTCGAATGGGCCGGCCTGGCCCGCCGTGGGGACGACGATCGACAGCCCGAACGGCGCCGTGCCGTGTGGTCCGGTCAGGTAGACGCGTCCCGACAGCGGCAGCGGCTGTGCGCCGGGCCCGGACAGCACAGCGACGCTGCCGACCCGGCTCGCCTCGGGGCACGTGCCCGCGGCGGCGAGGTCCGCCGCGCACTGCGGCACGCTGGCGATCCGCCCAAGGAGCCCCGGAGGCAGCTCGGCCCGGATGCTCGAGAGGGTCTGCTGACCGTCCGCACGGGTCACCGTGAAGCTGAACGGAGAGTCGCCACCGGCGGCCGGGTTGGCCGTGCCCGCGCTGAACGACGGGCTGAACGGACGCGTCCCGCACCCTTGGTCGATCGTCATCGGCGTGTCCTCCACGACTGGCGTGTCAGACGCCCACGACGTCACCTCGACGTGCGTCGAGTAGGTGCCACAACTCGCCGGCGTCGCCAGCGGTGCCTGGGAGCCGCCGTGGAACGAGACCTTGAGCTCCGAGAACGGCAGCTGCGGTGTGTTGTCGAACGTCGCGGTGAGCTGGCCCGTGACAGGGTCGGGGTCGATCCGCCCCGGCAGCTTGAGCACGAAGCCCGGACCCTTGGCCACGATGTACAGGGCCAGCAGCGAGTGGAACGGGTTGTCGTCCTGCTGGGCGAGGATCACGTCGCCGTCGAGCGGCTGGGCGAGCAGCGGCGTGTCGATGTGGACGCTGCCGAGCTTCGACGAGTCCGGACAGGTTGGATCGTCGTTGTTACCGAGCCCTATCTGGGCCGGCGAGCACGCGCCGAGGCCCGCGGCCGAGGACGGCGAGACCGACATGCCCTCGGGGAGACGCGTCACGACCTTGCGGACGTGCGCGGTGGCCAAGCCGTTCGGTGCGTCGCTCTGCGGCACGGTGACGTCCACGACGAGGCCGGTAGGCGCGTCCGCCACCTTGGACAGGGGCTGCACCGTCACGGTTGGCTGGAACGGGAGCCGTTCGCATCCGGTGGTCGTCAGCGGGACGCCGGAGAGGTCGTTGCTGACCGTCGTCTTCGAGAAGTTCCCCCGATCCTGCCAAGAGTCGACGCTCACGGTGAACGGCCGCGGGGAATCCGAGCACGACGTGCTGTTCGACAGGAACGGCACCGCCGGAGCACGACTGGTGTTGGGCGGGAAACCGCCAGGCGAGTATCGCTGAGCGTCGTGTCGCCCGTCAGCCGGGACGCCCCACAACGTCATGTCGATCGCCAGAAGGGGCTTGGCTTGCGTCGTGTGAATCGCTGCCGCCGAGATCCCGTAATCCCCCGGTCGGACGATCCCATCAATGTACACGGGAACGCCGAGCGCATTGATGCCGAAACGCCCGGGCGTCGACGCGTCGTGGACGATGTTGAACACCGGGAAGGTCAACACGGGACCGATGCCGAGATCGATCCTGGCCACGCCGATCTGCGACTCAATCGGACACTGCGCGTTCGAGCTGCCGGTGCGCACCAGGTCGGCCGGGTCGCAGGTTGGGACCGCCGTGGGGTTTCCAGTGAACCCAGCCGGAAGATCGACCCGGATGTCGTGCGCGTTGCCGTCAGGTACGAGGCGTCCGGTCCCGTCGTCGTGAGTCGGCAGCGAAAGCGACACACGCAGGTCGGGGTGGGATCCCGCCTGTGACACGAACGTCCCATCGGTGCCCGTAAGGCTGACCCCGACATCGGAAGGTACAAAGGCTGCCGATACGGCTGAGGCGCCGACCAGCGCGGCAGCGGCGGTTGCGATGGCCGTAGCAATGACCTTCCGCATGATTCCCTCGTGATGCATGCTTACTTCCTCACCTGTCGCGTCGCCTTCGCCAGCACGGGGTTTCCAAACGCCGGCGTCAACGAGACACGCACGCTCACGCGTACGGTGCGATGTCGCGAGAACTGCCGGCGAAGCGTCTTCGTCATCGGCGCCGCAATCGGCAGCGTGCTCGCCGACGTCATCGTGCGGTGCGTTGTTGTCAGTCCCTTGCCCGAGACGGTCACCGCGCCTTTGACCGATCCCTTGACCGTGAGCCGCAGGTGGTTTCCAACCCGCTTGATGCTCATAAGCGCCACGTGGGGCTTAGAGGACGCCGCCTTTGGCGTCTTCACCGCCACGTCCTCCACTGTCTGGCTTGGTGAACTCGGCGCGATGGTGGGCCCCGAGGACGGCTCATCGCAGTCGGTGCCGCGGCATGGCGCCGGCGCCGGCACCGGATGCTGAGATGCGATCCCGCCTCCGACGCGCGCGTCATACAGGTCGCTCAACTCATCACCGTCCTGCTCGACGAGCCTTTCGGCGGTCGCGAAGAACACGTCGTTCCCACTCGGCGATACGTCCATGAGCGTCGCACCGACCGGTGCCTTGCCGCGGCTGATGAGCTGCAGTCGACCGTTCGAGTACTGATACACGTCGCGCTTGCCGTTCCCGTCAGCTGCGACGAGCGGATCCGTCGTGTCGAAGTAGAGCGTGCCGTCGTCGAGGATCGTGTCGGCGAGACGCGCGCCGCCGAAGTTGGGCGACTGTCCGATCTGCGCATCGCCCGTCGGAGGCCCTCCGTCGGGACGGCAGCTCACGCACGTGAGCTCGCGGGTCACGGCGTCATAGACGTACGCCTCGCGACAAGCGTCGCCAGCATCTTGGAACTCAGGAGCCTGACGCGCGGCCAGGCACTCGGCTGTGCCCGCGTTGTCGTAGCCGCTCGGCGAGTCCAGCGTGGTGAAGGCGAGATAGCGGCCGTTGGGGCTGACGGCATAGAAGCGTGGGTCCGCGGAAGCGATAGCCACATCGCGCACGGCACCATCGCGGGCCACCTTGATCATGTGGTCGTGGTCGTCGTAGTAGAACGCCTCCCCGATGTCGGGACGACCCCCGAGCACGGTGTTCGCGCCCGTCGCGAGGTACTGAAGCGACGCGTCGGTCGCGTCGTAGCGATAGAGGTACTCGTCCGAACCGACTGGGGAGTCGTCGGTGAGCGGGACGGGTGCGGTGAAGAGCAGGAAGCGCCCGTCGCTGTCCGCCTTCCAGAATGAGCCTGGCACCGGTGCCGTAGGGTCGTCGCCGCTGCGCAGCGAACGGGAGACAAGGCGAGACGTTCCGCCTTCCCACAGTCGCAACGCAAGATCTGTTGTTGGGTAGTACACGCGCGCGCCGTCCGCCGAGACCTGTCGGCGGTCGCGCAGATCCACGTTGACCACGCCCCCAGGCATAGCCGTTATGCCTCTTCCTTCTTGCCAGACGTAGATGTTGTCCTGACCTGGCGCGGCGTCTGGCGTCAGAACGGCGGGCGCCACGACGCTGAAAGCGACGGTCCGAAGGTCGTCCGAGCCGCCAAGGTATCGAGCGGATTTATACACCGCGTAGTCGGTCAGGTCTTCGAGGAAGTCACCGTCTGACGTTGAGATGACCAGCTCGTAGTGATTGGTGCCGAGGTCATGCACATAAAGGTTGTAGTTGCCCTCGACGCCCTGTCCATCGAACGACCGATCGCTCATCACCAACACCCGCGAAAGGTCACGAGACGTCGCGATGGTGTCGTAGAACATGGTGTAAAAGAATTGCCCGGGCTGCGCGAGTCGTTCGTCGAGCGCCCTGGGCGCCCATCCGGATGCGCGCGGCGCAAGGAAGCGCGGATGCTTGGGCAGGGAGTCCGCGGCGGCGTAGGGAGCGGTTTGCGTGGTGTAGATGACCGCGTCGCCGTCGGGTCGAGTCCAGAAGCCGAGCCCCTGATCCGTGGAGAACCCGATGCCGACCTTGTCGATCGGCGAGACCTGCTCATACCCGCGCATCGGCTGCGCCGAGGCATCGGTCGTGAACGTCCCGTCCGGCGCCGCGGCCGTCCCGACAGAGTTCGTCGCCACGAGGCGGAAGTGGTACGTCGTGTTCGGCTGCAGTCCGGTGATCTGACGCGACGTCGACCGCGGCGTGGTCGCGCTGCCCGCGGCCGCATCAGAAGCGGGCGCCTGCTGGCCGTAACTCGTTGACGTGCCGTACTCGAAATGGTAGGTCGAGGGCAGGCCAAAGGCGTTGATCGTGCCGTTCAGCTGCGCGCTCGAGGTGGTCACATCGGTCGTCGGGCCGGCCTTCACCCCGGGCGGGGCCGTTGTGGTGTTGGCGGAGACCGTTGGCGACGTCGCAGAAGCGGTGGTCGCCGTGTGCGTCGCCACGAGGCGGAACGTGTAGGGGCTGATGGGAGTCAGCCCGGTGACGTCAGCCTCGATGGGCTGATCGCTCGCGCTCCCGCCCACGTCCTGGTCGGCCGTCGACCTCCAGGTCGCGCCGCCGTCGCTCGAGTACTCGAAGTGCGCGCTCGTCGCGTCGCCGCCGGGGTTGACCGTGCCCGAAAGGTGGAAGCTGGTACCGGTCGCTCCGGACGGGGGATCGATCGCCACCCCTGGCGCCGGAAGGAGGACCTCGACGACGAGCGAGCCAAAGGTGTTGGTGGTGATCGCGTACGCCCGCTTGGAGGCGCCGTTGTCAATTGCCACGCCGGGCACGGCGTAACCGCTGTACGCCGCGGGGAACGGTGCGCTGGTGGACTGGTCGACCCCAGCGAACGTGACGAGGTCCGGAGCGCGGTCGAACGCGGAGCTGCCGGCGACAAGCCGGTTCTGCGTCCCATCGACCGCCAGGGCCAGAAGCGCGTTCGGCGCCGCGACCGACCCGGTCGACGCGCCGGAGCCGTCGAAGCGCTCCACGCGCACCGTGCCGCCGAACGCCGGATCCAGGCCGTCCTCGACGTAGACCACGCCGTTGCCCGCCGCTAGGTCCATGATCCCCGTGAAGGGGCCGCCAGCGGTGTCCGCCCCGGTGAACGAGCTCAGGAAGGTGCCCGTGGGCGAGTACCGGCTCACGCGCAGGTTGCCGGAGTCGCCGACGATCAGGTCGTGGTTGGATGGATCGACCGCCAGCGGCGCGGAGAACGAGCCGATGTCGCCTGGGCCAGAGCCCAGAGCCGGGCTCGTGAACGTCGGGTCGACGGTGTACGTCGGGGTGGCCGCGCCGTCCGAGATGTAGCGGACGATCGTGCTCGTGCCAGAGTCGCTCACGTACACCGCGCCGTTGCTCTGATCGATGGCGATGCCATAGGGAGCGTTCAGCTCCGCCGAGCCGAACTGCTCGATCGCGGAGGCAGAGGTGGCGCCGTCGTTGGCGAACACCTGGACGCTCCCATCTCCGGCGTCGGCGACGAGGATGTTGCCCGTCGCGTCGTCGACCGCCAAGCGGGTGGGCTGGGTCAGCGACCCGAGACCCGTTCCCCATTGGCCGAAGCTCCCCACGGGGCCGTAGCCCGTCGGCAGCGCCGCGTGCGCAGCGGTTGCGCAGAACCCGACAACCAGGGTGGCCAAGAGCCCGATAAGCCCAAAGCGACGCACGCCCAGCCAAGTGCCGGCGCGCTCAGATACGACCCACATACACGATCCCTCTCCCAGTACGGACAGTGAGCTAGACGCTCTCCACGGCGCGCTCGGGCGCCACTGTAGTCAGGTGCTCTCCGAAATGCAAACATCCATGTGCCTAGGGCAGAACCGGAGCTTTGCGCAGGTTCGCCAACGTCAGGAGGCCGCCCATCTGGGCGGCCTCCTGAGCGCTGCGTGATGCTTGAGCGAGTGCTGCTAGTGCACGCTCGCCGCGACCGCCGAGGCGACGCCGACCTGCGTCTGGCCCGACAGGCTCGCGGAGTTGTTGCCGGCCGCCGAGGGCAGGCCCTCCCTGAGGTTGACCGCGCCCGTGATGAGCAGCTTGTCCAGCGGCAGGTAGCCGCAGTTGCTCGCCGCCGGGACGGAGAACGCATTGTCGACCAGCGTGACGCCGTCGGCCGTGAGGACCGTCGAGTTGTCGTCGGTCGAGATCGAGCCCTGCGAGCCGGTGATCGGTGCCGTGCCGGCCGGCGGGGTGGTCGTGCCGACGGTGAGCCTCAGCGTGATCGGGTTGCTCGACGAGCCGATGTAGCAGTCAGGGCCGAGGAACGGGTTCTGCAGGTGCACCCGGATCGGCAGCGTGACCGTCGGGCCGTTGGCCGTCAGGAACGCGAGATAGCTGAACTGGGGCGTACCAGCAAGTTCAGCGGTGGCCGTCACGCCGTTCGCGGAGTGGATGGCGTTCTCGAACGCCTGCTCGAGCAGGCCGCCGAACCCACCGGGGTTGACCAGGCCGAGCAGGCCGCCCGGGACATCCAGCGGCGTCTTGCTCAGCGTGTCGGCACCCACTGCCGGGAAGAAGGTCGTGCTGAACGTGGGGCCCACGGTGAACCCACCCTGGAACGTGATCGGCGCCGAGACGGGCACCGACGCGTTGCCGAGCTTGAACGAGCCGCTCGTGCTGACGGACCGCAGGCAGTTCGCGACCGCCGAGTTCGTGTACGGGCAGTACTTGAAGCCCGAGTAGATGCCGGTGGGCGAGGCGGCCGATGCGGACGCAACGCTCGCCAACAGCACTCCAATGACCACAGCGGTGGCCGCGAAAGGCCGTAGTGCCTTCTTCATTGCTCTCTCCTGCTTCCTCGTGATGCGGGCGACTGGGTGCCCGCCGGATTGGTACGGGACGTCTGAACGTCTGACCAAGAACGTCACGGTCGGTGCGACTGTAACCCGTTCTTAAGCGAATGGCAAACGAGTGTGAGTTTAAGGAGTCCTGACCAAATTGAGGGCGCGCACCGGCCCGCTCCCTACGACGCCTCGTTTGCTTCAACGTAGGGCGGAGAAAACCAATCGCACATGGCGCGAACGAACAACGCCGCGCGGTCAGCAAGACCACGCGGCGCGAAGACCACGGCAGTGCGCCCGACGGGAATCGAACCCGCACCTGCGGCTTAGGAGGCCGCTGCTCTTCAGGTGTAGCTCACGCTGGCATCGAGCCTGAGCGACATCTCTGCTGAAGAGCCGCTGGACGGACAAGTCCTCCAGCTCGAGGGCCCCGCTCACACTCCACGGCAAACGCTCACATCTCACCCTTGACCATTTGAGCTACGGGCGCGTGCAGATGGCAACGTAGTGATCGCCCGCGCTGTCCCGCAAGAGCCAGTTGGCTCTGGTGGCCCTCGCGCGCGCGGGCGTAGCTTGCGGTCGGTGAGCAACTACGTGTTCGTCCCGCCGCTCGACGGCTCCGGCCTCACCCTCGACGCCCTGCGCACCACCGTCATCGCCGACGCGCGCGCCCGCTACCGCCGCGCCAGGGGCGACACCGTGACCTACGCCGCCGCGCTCACCGGCGGCGACGGCAGGACCCGGGACCAGCTCGCCCGCCTGGACGTCTCGGTCACCGAGACTCCGGCCCTCGACCGCGACCCGCAGGCACGCGCGTGGGCCCAGTGGCTCTTCCTGCGCCTGCGCGCGCGCCGCGCGATCGAGCAGCCCGAGCCCGACGGCCCGTACGTCCTGCGGCTCGCGCGCTACCTCACGCAGAACTACCAAGGACTGCAGGAGCTCGACGCTTGGTCGGACCGCGCGCGAGAGTGGCAGGGCGCGGTCGTGCAGCCGATCGAGGGCGTCGAGCTGCACGCCCAGGGCATCGACGGCACGGACCTGGACGTCTTCACCGAGCACGGCGACCGCGTCTCGCAGGCGACGCTCGTCGCGCTCTCGCCCGAGCACCCGGACCTCGAGCGCTGGGTCCGCAGCCCGCAGGCCAGGCAGGAGCTGCAGCAGGCGCGGACCGACCCGTCGCGGGTCGTCGCGACCGGCCTCTTCGCCTGGGTCCCCTCGGTGGAGAAGCTGCTGCCGGTCGCCATCGCGCACTCGGTCCACGACCGCGTCGGCGCCACCGCGCTGCTCGTCATCCCGAAGGCCGACCGCCGCGACGCGTCGCTGCACGACGGCTACGCCGGCCCCACGACCACGTCCTACAACTACCGCGGCAAGCGCAGCAAGCCGCGCGCCGCGGCGCGGTTCGTCACGCCCGACCGGCCGCTCAGCGCGGCCGACGGCGCGGGCGCCGGCGGCGGCGTCCCCGTCCCGCTCCTGCACTGCGAGGACTGCGGGACCGTCGCCGCGCCGCTCGACCGCCTGCCGATCGAGCACGACGACGCCGGCGACGTCCACTGCCCCGACTGCGGCGGCGTGGCGCGCCCGGACGGCGGGACGCTCGACCACCAGCTCCTGCATGCGCTGAGCTGGTTGGTCCCGATCGCCCCGCCCGGCACCCCGCCCGAGCCGTCCGGCGACACCATCACCTTGATCGCATCCGCCCCCACGGCGAGCGCGGTCCACGACATGCGCACGGTCGGCAAGGCGCTCCAGGAGCTCGGCACGCTCGGCGACGGCGAGCCGTTCGAGCGCGCGTTCGTCCACGAGCCGGTCGACGCCGGCGACGCCGCGCCGGACCTCGACGCGCTGCTGACCGACGCCGGCGCCGACGCGCTGCGCCTCGCGATCCTCCACGAGGCCGCCGCGTCGCGCCGGCTCACCTGGAGCGACGCGACGCTCACGTTCGCGCGCCGCTTCCTGCAGCGCCTGACCGAGTTCGCGACGCCGCGCCTGGCCGACCGCGGCCACCTCGACCTGAACGCGTCGCGCCGCCGCGACACGCCGGCCCTGCTCCGCCTCGACCGGTGGGTCGACGTCGCGACGATCAAGATCACCGAGAACCTCGAGACGCTCGACCTGCACCGCGCGACCCGGAACCTCCAGGCGCTGCTCGACCGCGTCGAGGACTTCGAGACGCGCCCCGGCGCGGAAGCCGACGCCGACGGCGACGCGGTCGCCATCGCGCTCCTGGTCCTGGTCAAGCTCGCCAGCCCACTGGCGCCCGCGACCGCGCAGGACCTGTGGGAGCGCGCCGGCCAGGCCGGCACGGTGGCCGACGCGCCCTGGCCCGCGGCCAACGCCGAACGCGCCCAGGCGACCCCGGCCTAGGCCGGCGCCGGAGCGCGGGGCGCCGGAGCGCGGGGCGCCGGCGGCGGCCCTGGGCGCCGGGCGGCGCCGAAGCGCTCGCGCGCAGGCGGCGGCCCACGACGGGCCGCCGCCTACACCGCCAGCGGCGCGGCCTGCGCCGGCGCGACCACCCGCGCCACGCGCGCGTGCCGTGCCGCCTCGCCCACCAGCGGGAACTCGACGTCCGCCGACTGCACGCCCAGCGCGCGCAGCCCGCGGACCAGCAGCGAGCGCATGACGCGGTCGACGCTCGGGCTCGACGGCGTCCCCACGTACCACTTGGCCATCCGCGTGATCGACCGGATCACGCCGAGCAGGTCCATCGTCGCCAGCCCCTGCGCCAGGACGTCGCCCTGGAACTGGCAGTACATGACCGCGAACCGGTAGGCCTCGTCGTCCGGGTCCGGCGCGGGCGCGCCGTCGGACGTCGGCGACCACGCCTTCGACCACGCGCGCGCCAGCAGCATGCCGGAGCTCGTCTGCGGGTCGAGGATCCGCTCGGCGGTCAGCGGCATGCCCTTGGACAGCGGCCGGTTGAGGCAGTAGGCCATCGCGGCCATCACGCCGAGGTCCTCGGCCTCGCAGCCCGGCCGCCCGCGCACGGCCAGCGCGCGCAGCTGCGGCGACGCCGCCAGCTCGTCGAGCAGGTCGTCGACCAGCACCGCGTCGCCGGCGCTCGAGCTCATCTCCGCGCCCTCGGCCGCCGTGATCATTCCGTGGACGACGTCGTGCGTCGGCTGCACCGGGACGCCGAGACCCATCCGCCCCAGGATGCTCTGGACGTAGATCGTATGGGCGCGCCACTCCTCGCCGACGATGTTGATGACCTCGGCCTCGCCGATGCGCGACATCAGCTCGTACCAGAGCGTCAGCGTTCGGAGGTTCTGCGTGGGGAACCCGTCCGGACGCGCGAGCGCGAACAGCGGGTACTCCTCGTCGCCGGTCTCGTGGACGAGCGCGCCGCTGTCGGCGTAGCGCACCGCGTCGCGGGCGAGCGCCTCGCGGACGAGCTCCTTGATCCGCGGGAACGTCTCCGCCTCGGAGATCTCGTCGTCGAACACCACGCCCAGGCGCGCAAGCGTCGCGTTCTGGCCGTCGACCGCCCAGTCGCGGATGTCGCGCCAGATCGCGACGACCTCCGGGTCGCCGTCCTGCCAGCGGCGCAGCAGCTGCGTGGCCAGGTCGTCGCGGACGGCGACCTCGCGCGCGACCGGCGCGTCGGCCAGCACGGCCTCCTCCTCGTCCAGCGCCGCGAGCCTGTTCTCCGCGACGTAGCGCGCGTACCACGCGCCGACGACCTGGTCCCCCTTGACGCCCGGCGCACGCGTCGCCCTGCCGCCGCCGTAGAGGACGCAGCCGGCCATGGCCTCGCCGATCTGCTGGCCCGCATCGCCGATCGCGGTCCGCGACCACGCGTCCGCGCCGGCGGCGAGCAGCCCGCACCGGAACGCCTGGCCGAGCGCGACGTTGCGCAGGTGCCCGACGTGGAGCGCCTTGGTCGCGTTCGGATCCAGAAACTGGATCATGAAGCGCTTGCCGGCGAAGGCCGAGTCCTCCGCCGGCGGAAGGTCGCCGACACCGCGCTCCAGCGGCTCGCCCATCTCGGCGATGACGTCGTCGCCGAGCTTCAGGAGGACCCGGCGGCCCGCGCGCTGCGCGACGGCCACGTCGGGTTCATTGGCCAGTGCGCGCGTCGCCCTGACCAGCGTGTCGTTGCTGTCGCAGCTGTCCCGCAGGACCGCGGCGAGGTCGGAAGGCCCGTGGCTGCGGAGCCCCGACAGCTTCAGCCCGTGCTCCTCGGAGGTGATCTCCCGCACCGCGGCCCGCAACGGCCCGAGGCGCCCTGGATCCCTTGGGACGCTGGCCCGCTCGTCGTCGCCTTCAGGGGTGTCGCGCTGCACGAACATGGTCTCTCGCTTTCGTCAGGGACCGGTGAGCGCTTGACGATGGCACTCGCTCAGCGGTTGGCGCAACCAGCACCCTTGCCAGCCGGCAGGTTGCGACCATCGGGTGAACCGCAAAACGGCGCCGCAGCCAGTCGGCTCTGGCCTGATTCCCGGCCTGTCCGTAGCGTCCGGCCCCATGAGCACCGATCGAGCGGCCCTCGGCCTGGATCCGAGCAAGGCCGCCGCCTGCCGCGCGGCGGCCGAGCGCATCGTGGACGACGTCTGCCGGACCACCGAGCGCAGGTCCACGGTCTCGATCGAACGCGCGGTCGCGCGCCTCCTCGGGGTCGACGGCGTCGACGCCAACGACGCGCCGCTGCCGAACGTGCTCGTCGACAGCGTCGCGCGCCGAGGCCAGTTGCACCGGGGGGTTGCCTACTGGCTCGGCTGCGCGATGCTGCAGACCGGCAAGACGCCGCAGCAGCTCGCGGAGGCGACCGCGCGCGGCGAGCTGCACGTGTGCGACGCCGAGGTCGACGACCCGGCCGAGGTGTCCGGGCTCATGGCCGAGCGAGCGACGGCCGCGGTCGGGGAGATCGGGAGCGCGCGCGAGGAGCGGCGCGCGTTCGCCGCCGGCCTGGAGGACTCGGCCGCGCCGGGTTCCCCGTTGGTCTACGTGTTGACCGCGACGGGCGACGTCTACGAGGACGCCGTCCACGCCCGCGCGGTCGCCCAGCACGGCGGCGGCATCGTCGCGGTGATCCGCTCGACCGCGCAGAGCCTGCTCGACTACGTGCCCTACGGCCCGACGACCGAGGGCTTCGGCGGCACGTTCGCCACGCAGGCCAACTTCCGCATCATGCGCGAGGCGATGGACGACTGGTCGGCGCAGAACGGCCGCTACATCCGCCTGTCGAGCTTCTGCTCGGGCCTGTGCATGCCGGAGATCGCGGTCATGGGCGCGATCGAGGGCTTCGACAACATGGTCAACGACGGCCTGTACGGGATCCTGTACCGCGACATCAACCCGGTCCGGACGCTGATCGACCAGCACTTCTCGCGCCGCGTCAACGGCATGTTCGGGATCACCATCAACACGGGCGAGGACAACTACCTGCGCACGGCGGACGCGCTCGACGCGGCCCCGTCGGTCGTCGCCTCGCAGTTCATCAACTTCTCGCTGGCGCGCCGCGCGGGCGTCCCGACGCGGCAGATCGCGGTCGGCAGCGCGTTCGAGGTCGACCCCAACGTCGAGAACGGCCTCCTGTACGAGTGGGCCTACGCCGCGCTCACGCGCGAGCTGTTCCCGGAGTGCCCGATCAAGTACATGCCGCCGACGCGGCACATGAACGGCGACCTGTTCCGGACCCAGGCCAACGACACGCTGTTCAACCTCATCACGATCGCCACGGGCCAGGAGATCCAGACGGTCGGCACGCCGAGCGAGGGCATCCACACGCCGCACATCCACGACCGCGTGCTCGGCCTCCAGAACGCCGCCTACGTCCACCGCTTCGCGAGGGACCTCGGCAGCGAGCTGGTCTTCCGCCCCGGCGGCCTGATCCAGACGCACGCCGCCGAGGTGCTCGACACCGCGCTGGCGATGCTCGAGCGGATCCGCGACACCAGCCTGCTGCAGGCGCTCGAGGACGCGACGTTCGGCGACGTGTCCCGCACGCCGGACGGCGGCCGCGGCCGCGACGGCATCGTCGACGTCGCCCCCGACTACCTCAACCCGTTCGCCGACGCGCTCGTGGAGGCCACCTATGCTTGAGCACGCCGCCGACCCCGCCGCGACGGCGTCCGTCCAGCGCGTCGGCCCCTACGGCGACCGGACCGGCGACGGCCTGGTCCAGATGGCCTTCACGCTGCCGGTCGAGCCGACCCGCGCCGGCCGCCGCGCCGCCGTCGACCTCGTCGAGGCGATGGGCCTCGCCGACCCGCACGTGGTGCACGCCGAGTCCCTGACCGAGGGCTACACCTACTTCATCCTGTACGCCTTGTGCGGGCAGACGGTCGCCTACGACCCCAGCCAGGACCAGCGGTCGGCCGACGAGCAGCTCACGCTGCCCGAGATCGACGCGCTGATCGACGAGCACCTCGACCGGCCGCTCGTCGTCGTCGGCGCCAGCACCGGCTCGGACACGCACACGGTGGGCATCGACGCGATCCTCAACCTGAAGGGGTACGACGGCCACCACGGGCTGGAGGCCTACCGCGGCTTCCGGGCCTACAACATGGGGTCGCAGGTCTCCAACGGCGACCTGATCGCCAAGGCGCTGGAGGTCGAGGCCGACGCGATCCTCGTCTCGCAGACCGTCACGCAGCAGGGGCTGCACGTCGGCAACCTCACGCAATTGGTGGACATGATCGAGGCCGAGGGCCTGCGCGAGCGCGTGGTGCTCTGCTGCGGCGGCCCGCTGATCACCGACGAGCTGGCCAAGGAGCTGGGCTACGACGCCGGCTTCTCGAAGGGCACGTACCCGCATCACGTGGCGGCGTACCTGGCGCGCACGGCGATCGAGCGCGCGGAGAGCGGCGTTGCCGCCGGTTGACGCGGACGCCGGCGCGATCGCCGGCGCCGTGCGCCGGCTGGCGATCATCGGCACCGCGAAGAACGTCGGCAAGACCGTGGCGCTGCGCGCCCTGCTGGCCGCCGTCGCCGACCGCGGCGAGACCGCCGGGATCACGTCGGTCGGCCGCGACGGCGAGGCGCGGGACGTCCTGGACCCGTCGATCGTGAAGCCGCGCATCGCGCTCGCGCCGGGCGCCCTGGTCGCGACCGCGCTGCCGCTCATGCGCCGCAGCGCCGCGCGCATCGAGCTCGTCGCCAGCACCCCGTTCCGCACGCCGCTGGGCGTCGTGGCCATCGGCCGGATGGTCGAGGCCGGCGAGGTCGAGGTCGCCGGGCCGGGGTCGGCGTCGGCCACCGCGGAGGTGACCGACATGATGTTCTCGCTCGGCGCCGACCGCGTCCTGATCGACGGCTCGCTGGACCGCCGCGCGGCCGCCAACCCGTCGGTGTCCGACGGCGTCGTGCTCGCCACCGGCGCCGTCCTGGACCGCGACCGCACCGAGGTCGTGCGCCGCACGGCGATCGCCGCCGCGCTGCTGCGGCTGCCGCGCGTCAGCGACCCGGAGCTGCGCCGCACCGCCGAACGGGCCGCGAGCCACCTCGCGATCGGCCCGGACGGCGCCTGGCCGCTGCCGCGCTCGGTCGTCCTGCGCGGCGGCACCGAGCCCGACCCGGAGTTCGACCCGCTGCTGGCCCGCGCGACGCACGTCGTCGTGCGCGGCGCGTTGTGCGAGGACTTCGTGGCGCGCGTCGCGGCGGCCCGGGCGGACGCGCGCGAGGCCGGCGACGCGCCGGACCGGGTGACGATCGTCGCCCCCGACGCCGCCAAGGTCTTCCTGGACGCGACGGCCGCGGCGCGCTGCGCGAGCGCCGGGATCGCGGTCGAGGTGCTCGACCCCATCACCCTGGTGGCCGTGACCGTCAACCCGGTCGCGCCCGGCTCGCACCGCTTCGACCCGCAGACGCTGTGCGACGAGCTCGCGCGCGCGGTCCCGGACGTGGCCGTGCTGGACGTGGTGGCCGGGATCGCCGCCGGCGACGGCGCGCTCGTGGGCGCCGCCGGCGGACAGTAGTCCTTGACCGGCATATAACGCGCACGGCATACTCGGTGGCGTCCATGGCGCCGCCAGAGCTCCTGTCCGTCCTCGCCGAGCCGACCCGGATGCGGATCCTCGACCTGCTCCTGGAGCGGCCGCGCGCGGTCGGCGAGCTGGTCGACGCGCTGGCCGACGTCAGCCAGCCGGCGACGTCCAAGCACCTCAAGGTGCTGCGCGAGGCCGGGCTGGTGCACGTCCACCCCGATGCCCAGCGCCGCGTCTACGCGCTCGCGCCCGACGGACCCCTACAACAACTCGACGCGTGGCTCGAGCCCTACCGCCGGCTGTGGGACGGCCGCCTCGACGCGCTCGAACGGCACCTCGACGCCCACCCCGAACCCCCGACCCCGACGAAGAGGAGGTCGCGACGATGACCGCCACCCTGCACCAGGACACCGACCGCAGCACGCTGCGCTTCGAGCGCCACCTGCGCCATCCACCCACGCGCGTGTGGCGGGCGATCACCGACCCGGCCGAGCTGCGCGAGTGGTTCCCGGCCGACGTCATCTACGAGCCGCGCGCCGGCGCGCCGATGCAGTTCGACTTCGGCGGCGCGCACGGGCAGGACGTGTGGCCGGGCGAGGTCGTCGCCTACCAGGAGCCGCGCGTGTTCGCGTTCCTCTGGGGGACCGACGAGCTGCGCTTCGAGCTGACCGGGACCGACGACCCTCCGTCCACGACGCTCGTCTTCACCCACACCTTCGCGCACGAGCCCGGCAAGCCGGCGCGCGACGCCGCCGGCTGGGAGGCGTGCTTCGAGGGCTTCGACCGGCTGCTGGACGGAGCCAGCGCCGCAGCGGCGCCCGGGCGCGACGACCTGTCCGCGTGGGCGCGCCACCACGAGGCCTACCTCGCGCGCTTCGGCGACATGACCGTCGAGGCCGGCGGGTCCTGGCGTCGCGTGCGGCTGCAGGGTCCGCCGCACGACCTCGACGGCCGCACCGCGATCAACGTCAAGGTCGGCGAGGCCGGCGACGACGGCGTGCTGGTCGTCCGCGACGCGGGCGCCGAGCTGCGCGGCGGGGCACCGGTCGAGGTGCTGGCCGGCACCGTCGACGCGCCCGGCGGCGTGGTCCTCGCGGGCGTCCTGCACGACCCGCTGGCCGCGGCGTAGGCCTACAGCTTGCCGGAGAACAGCAGGCGCTCGCGCTCCTTCCACGAGCCGGCCTCGTAGAACGGCGCTGACCACGCGAAGCCCTCGTCGAGGTGCCTGACGCCCTTGACGTCGCCGTCGTCGCCGGTCGTCGGGTCCGGCGCGCGCTGGTCGCCCTTCCTCGCGCCGACCGCGTCGCGGAAGCGGAAGTGCGTGAACAGCCGCATGAACTCGGTCAGGTAGATGTCGGCGACGCGCTGGTCGCCGCCGATCCACAGCATGTTCTCGTCGTTCTCGTTCGTCGACGGCGGAGAGAAGTTCGCCGAGCCGGTGATGACGACCGGGTGATCGGTCAGCGGGTCGATGATGAGGTACTTGGTGTGGATGAAGTTCACGAAGCCGTTGAGCTTGGTCAGGTGCTCCTGCAGGAACTGCTGGTAGCCGCCCTCCTGCGCGATGAACGCCCCCACGCTGATCGTCAGCGACTTGTCGGTGACCTGCAGCTGGAGGTCGCCCGGGCCCTGCTTGTCGAGGAGCAGGTAGCGGGCGACGCCGCGGTCGACCTTCAGCTCGGCCTCGAGGTCCTTGCCCACGCCGAACGGCGCGGTGAGGAACATCGCCTGCCCGGCGTTCTTCATCAGCTCGACGTAGCGCTCCAGCGGCGCCATGCCGGTGTGCGGCGAGAAGACGGCGGCGGTGCCGTCCGCCACGAGCGGCGGCTTCGCGGCGACGGGCGGCACCGGCGAGTTGGCGTCGACCCACGTGCGCGACGCGGGGAGGTCGACGTCGCGCGTCAGCTGGTCCCAGAACGTGAGGTACTCGGCCGCGACGGCGGGGTCGCTGACCAGATGGCCGACGTTCGACTGGCCCCAGATGGCGCCGTCGGTGATGTTCGTCGAGCCGGTCCAGACCGCCACCGGCGCGCCCTTCTCCGACAGCACCAGGAACTTGTTGTGCGGGATGCCCGTCGTCGCGTGGCGCGCCTTGACGATCTGGATGAACGGCCTGCGCGGGGCGAACCCCTTGGTGGCGCGGATCGCCTCCGCGTTGTCCCACGCCGGCGCGATCGGCCACTGCCGGCCGTCGGCCGGATCGGCGACGACGAGCTGCACGTCGGCGCCCGAGGCCTTGGCGTCGCGCAGCGCGTCGAGCACCGAGCGGTGCGAGAACTCGTAGAACGCGCCGCGCAGCGCGAAGTCCGGCCCGTCCGCGCGGGCGATGAACGCGAGCATCGCCTCCTCGAGACCACGTGACAGCCACTGCTGCGCGGCCGGGACGCCGCGCGGGTCAATCGTCCCGAACTGGCGCGCGTAGGCCTGCGAGCCGGCGACGCCGCGGTTGAACCAGACGCCGTGGCGGCCGTCGTCTGACGGCTCGGTCGCGATCTCGATCCTCACGGAGTCGCCGAGATCCACGGCGCCGGGCCTCCCGGTCGCCATCGAGACCGTGTAGCGCACACGCTGCCCGGGCGTGACCGTGTAATCGCCCCACTGGAACGCCTGCAGCGGGTTGTCGCGCGTGCTCCACGGGCCGTCCGGCTGGTCGTTGACCGCGAAGCGCAGGAAGTTCGGGAGGAACTCGGGCGCGCCGTCCGGCAGCAGCGTCCGCTGCACCGCGAAGCCGAGCAGCTTCCTCAGCCTCCCCTTCGGGACGTCGAACCCCAGCAGCACGGCATGGGTTCCGGCGACGGCGTGGACGGTGAGGTCGCCCGACTTCTCGGAAGCGCGCATGGTGAGCACGAGCCTCTCACACCGCACGCCTCAGAGGTGATTGATCAGTGACGCGACGCGCGCGCCGGCCGCCGTCAGGGGAGCAGGCCCAGCCGCGTCGCCGCCGCGACGGCCTGGCCGCGGCTGCCGGCGTCGAGCTTGCGCAGGATCGCCGACACGTGGTGGCCGACCGTGCGCTCCGACAGGAACAGCCGCTCGGCGATCTGCGCGTTGCGCAGGCCCTCGGCGACGAGGCCGAGCACCTCGACCTCGCGGCGCGTCAGGCCGGCGGCGTTCGCGCGCGTCGAGGCGCGCGGCCCGACGCGGACGTCGCGGACGCCGCGCTCGCGCAGCAGCCGCGCGACGCGCTGGGCGGCGGCGCGGGCGCCCAGGTCCTGCAGCGCGGTCAGCGCGGCGCGGGCGGCGTCGGGGCCGCCGTCGTCCGGGTTGGCGGCCACGGCCAGCGCGGCCTCGTAGGGACAGCGCAGCGCGGTCCACGCCTGCGCCGCCGCGGCGGGATCGCCGGCCAGCTCGGCGGCCCAGGCCGGCTCGACGAGGCGGTCGGGCACGCCGGCGGCGGGCGGGTCGTGCGGGTCGGCGCCGGCGCGCCGGCGCCACGCCAGCAGCTCGCCGGCGGTCCGGAGATCGCCGGTCTCCACCGCGAGCGCCAGCGCCCGCTCGGTCTCGCCGCGGACCGCCGCGTCGTCGCCGGCCAGCCACCGCGCCTCGGCGCGGGCGGCGCCGACGATGCCGAGCCGCTGGATCTCGCCGGTGCCCTCGGCCAGCGCCAGCGCCTCGTCCAGCGGCGCCCACGGATCGGGGTCGCCGCGCCGCGCGCGCAGGCGGCCGAGGACGACGAGCGGGTCGACCCGCGACGGCGCGGCCACGTGCGGATGCGCGAGCACGGCGCCGGCGACGTCGGCGGCCGCGTCCCACTCGCCGAGGTCCAGATGCACGTGGGCCAAGTGCCCCAACATGTACAGCCGCCAGGAGTCGAGGTCGTGCTCGGTGCAGTAGACGACGCCGTCCTCGATCGTCCGCCGCGCCGCCACGAGGTCGCGCGCCAGCGTCCGGATCGACCCGAGGTTCGTGTAGGCGCGCGCGACGTGCTCCTCCAACCCGTCGGCCTGCGCGAGCGCCAGGCTCCGCTCGAGCTTCTCCGCGCCGGCCGCGTCGCCGTCCATCAGCTCGGCGGTCCCGACGTTGTTCAGCGCGTGGGCCTCGATCTCGCGCGCGCCGAGGCGCTGGGCCAGCGCGATCGCCCGCTCGCCCCAGTGGCGCGCCTCCGCGGTCTGGCTGGCGAGCATCCGCAGCTGCGCGACATTGCTGTAGGCCATGGCCAGCTCGCGCCCGGCGGGCAGGCCCTCCAACAGCTCGACGGCCAGCGCGGCCTCGGCCTCGGCGGTCGCGTTGTCGCCGGCGAACCACGCGAGGCGCGAGAGCCAGCGGCGCGCGTCGCCCTCCCGGAGGCGATCGCCCGCGTCGCGGTGCTCGGCGTGGGCGCGGCGGCGCGACGCGATCGCGGTGGCCATGTCGTCGGTGAGGTACGCCTCGTAGGAGTGGCGCTCGAGCAGCTCGGCGCGGTCGGCCGGCGGCACGGCGCCGGCGTGGTCGAGCGCGCGGGCGAACTGCGCGGCGGCCTCGCGGTGCGAGCCGACGCAGGCGGCGAGCTCGCCGGCCAGCGGTGCGTAGCGCAGGACGGCGTCGGCGTCGCCGGCCGCCTCGGCGTGGTGGGCCAGGCGCGCGTAGTCCGGCCGCGGCGCCGGCGTGGTGATGAGCGCGGCCAGCGCGGCGCGGTGCAGCCGCAGGCGATGGTGCGGGGCGAGCGCCTCCTCGATCGCGACGCGCGCGATCTCGTGGCGGAAGGCGACCGCGTCGCGCTCGGCCCGCAGGACGCCGGAGGCCAGGACGGCGTCGAGCTGCGACAGGTCGCCGTCGACCAACCCCTCCAACAACCACGGCTCCACGCGCGGCGGCGCGATCGCGACCGCGTCGAGCAGGACGCGCGCCTCGGGCGGGAGGCGCGCGGCGCGGGCGAGGACGGCGTCGCGGACGGTCTCGGGCAGCGCGCCGGCGCCGGCGGCCAGCACCTCGGTGACGAAGAACGGGTTGCCGCCGGTGCGCTGGTGGAGGGCCGCGGCGTCGAGATGTACGCCTTGGCCCTCGGCCAGCCCGGCGACGCCGTCCGGCGTCAGCGGCGCGAGCGTGAGCCGCTCGACCGCGTGGCGCGGCAGCTCGCCGAGCGCGACGCGCAGCGGATGCGTGCCGACGACCTCGTCGTCGCGGTAGGTGCCGAGGACCAGCGCGGGCGTGTCGTCGAGCTTGCGCGCGAGCAGGCGCAGGACGTCGAGCGTGCCCTCGTCGGCCCAGTGCAGGTCCTCGAGGACGAGCACGGCGGGCGCGGGCCCGTCGAGCTCCCGCAGCAGCGCCGCGACGAACGGGCCGGGCGCGGCGGCCGTCGACAGCGCCTCGGCGAGCGCGCCGCCGGCCTCGTCGGCAACGTCGACGAACGGGCCGAGCGGCCGCGGCGTGTTGAGCGGGTCGCACGCGCCGGCGAGGATCCGCGCCTGGGCCGACGCCGTGAACGCGCGCACCAGCGAGCTCTTGCCGATGCCCGCCTCGCCGCCGATCAGGACGACGCCGCCGCGCCGCCGCACGCGCACCGCGTCGAGGCGCTCCCCGAGCCGCGCGAGGGGCTCGGCGCGTTCCACCAGGGGATGCGGATCGGCGACCGGGTCGGCGAAGGCCATGGCGATCGCCCGTGATCCTCCCAGGTGCGGCGCGCAGCGCCAGTGCGGCAGGCCGCACCCTCCCGATCCGGTGAGCGCCGTGCGATCCTGAGCGGCCATGGCGCTCGCCGACCTCGCCGCCGTGCCCGCGGTGCCCGCGCCCCGCCCCGCCGAGGTCATCGGCCACTCCGTCCGCGGGCGGCCGCTGCGCCTCGTCCGGATCGGGCCAGACTCCGCACCGGCCAAGGTCCTGGTCGTCGGCTGCGTCCACGGCAGCGAGCGCGCCGGCCTCGCCGTCACCCGCGCGCTGCGCCGCGCGCCCGCCCCGCCGCGCGGCACCCAGTACCTCGTCCTCGACGCGGCCAACCCGGACGGCTGCGCCGCCGGCACCCGCGGCAACGCGCACGGCGTCGACCTCAACCGCAACTTCCCCTGGGGCTGGCGCGCGCAGACCGGGACCTACGCCTCCGGCCCTCGCGCCGCGTCCGAGCCGGAGACGCGCGCGATCATGTCCATCATCCTGAAGCTGCGGCCGCGGGCCACGATCTGGTTCCACCAGCACCTGGACCTGGTCGACGCCACCCGCGGCTCGGACCCGCGCGTGATCAAGGCCTACGCGTCGACGGCCCGGATGCGCGCGCGCCGGCTCGCGCCGTTGCCCGGGACCGCGACGCGCTGGCAGAACCACCGGCTCACGGAGACGTCGGCGTTCGTCGTGGAGCTGCCCGCCGGCGCGCTCCCGGCGGAGGCGGTCCGGCGCAATGTGCGGGCGATCGCGGCCGTCGCGAGGGTCGTGAAGCGTTGATCGGCGTCCAAAGCGCTTGCGTTTGGTGAGTCGGGCCAAATAGGTTGTGCGTGGCGCCCTCTGGGAGAAGGGGCGCCGGTCCACCTGTCCTACAGAGGAGAACCTGCATGTCCCATGCCGTTCGCCGGCCGCTGCTCGCGGCTGCCGTCGCCGCGATGTCGCTTGCGCTCGTCGGCGCGCCCGCCGCCGGCGCGAAGACGAAGCCCAAGCCCAAGCCCAAGATCTCGAAGACCGACAAGGCGCAGAACACCGCCATCAAGAAGGTCGGCAAGACCGCCACGAGCGCGGGCAAGACCGCCAAGAAGGCCGCGAAGGACGCCGCGACCGGTATCGCCAACGCCAAGACCGCGGCCGGCAAGGCCGACGGCGCGCAGGCCGGCGTCAACGTCGTCCTGGCGGGCGTCCCGCAGATCCTGGACGGTCTCAAGCAGCTGGCCGACGGCCTCACGAAGGCCGGCGCCGGCCTCACGACGCTGGGCAACGCGTTCGCGGCGCAGGAGTACGGCGTGGTCAAGGTGCAGCTGGGCACGACGGACGTCCCCGGCGCGATCCTGACGTCGAGTGACATCCCGGACGACAGCAACGCGGCGACCGTGACCGGCACCGTCATCGTCCCGGTCCCGGCCGAGGTCACCACCGCGACGCCGCTCCGCCTGCTCGCCGGCGTCCGCTCGGGCGAGGCCGACGGCACCGGCGCCGACAACCCGGTCGCCTCGGCCGGCATCGTGTCGATGGCCGTGGGCAACCCGACCGGCGGCGTGACGCTCGCCGGTGGCAACACCGGGCTGCCGAACACGGTGCCGATCACCTCGGCGCCGAACGCCACGCTGGGCCAGGCGCCGGTCTACAACATCCCGTTGAAGGCGCCCCGCGTCGACGCGACGCCGAACCCGTTCTCGTTCCCGGACGCGGACGCGATCGACCTGACGGACCCCGCCACGCTGTACAACCTGACGGGCGCTGGCGTCGGCCCGTTCACGGTGGACAACATCGCCGGCCAGACCGTGCCGGTCACCATCACCTTCACCGTGCGGTTCAACGACCTCACGGCGTCGGCGACGGACGTCACGGCCTAGCGCCGAGCATGATGTAGGACTTCACGGCGCGGCGGCCTCGGCCGCCGCGCCGTGGGTCCGATCTGCGCCTCAGCGGCGCAGCCGCAGCGCCCGGCTCTTCACGGTCGTCGCGCCCTTGCCCTTGGCGGCGAACCGCGCCGCGACCCGCTCGCTCACCCGCCGGCCGCGCGCCAGCGCCCGGCGGGTCGTCTTCGAAGGCTTCAGCGTCACGCGCACCAGCTGGTGCTTCTTGACGCGCCGCGTCGCCGACCCCAGCCGGCCCGCCGCGCCGCGGATCGTCAGCCGGCCCGCCGCGGCCGCCCGCACCGCCACGCTCACGCGGCCACCGGAGAGGCGTGCCATGTTCACCATCTTGGGTGCCGGCGAGCAGGGTTTCGACAGCGTGGCCGTCGAGGTCTGCCGCTTGCCGTTCTGCCCCGTCGCGACGACCGACGCCTTCTGCGCGCCCGCGCACACGTCCTTGCCCGACGTCACCACCAGGATGCCGTGCCGGCCCCCGTTCAACACCATGCGGAACGACGACACCGCCGCGTCCGGGATCGCCGCGAACGTCGTGACGAGCCGGGACTTCGCGTCGACCGCCGTCGTGGCGCGGAGGTCCAGCGCGATCTGCCCGCGCAAGGACACCAACAACGTCGGCAGCGTCCGGATCCGCTGGCCCTGCGCGTTGAAGCGCACGCCCTTGACGAAGTACACCTTCCCGGTCAGCGGCCGGTCGAGCAGCGGCGTCTTCGCGGTCGCCGTGCCGATCGCCGACTTCGCCGGACACGCGCCCTTCAACCCGTCGTCGTACTCGCACAGCGTCTCGGCGTTGTCGGGGTCCAGCGCGAACGTCAGCGGCAGCGTCACCTTGACGTCGTGGATGTTCGCCTGGCCCGCGGCCTGCGTGACCGTGGCGTCGACCCCCGGATGCTTCCCGTCGGTCATCTGCGTGGCGCCGGTGAGCGCGATCGCCGTCTTCGGCGAGAACGCCAGCGCGCCGCAGTCCGTCGGCTGGATCCCGGCGTCGCGCAGCGCCGTCGCGCCGCCGACCGACGTCAGCGACCCTGTCACCCGCGCCAGGCCGCAGCTCGTCGGGTTGCGCATCGTGTCCGGCCGGTCGATCGTCACCGCGACGCTGCGCACGTTCAGCGGGATGCCGTCGAGGATCGTCGGCAGCGGGTCGCTGAGCACGCGCACGTGCGCGTCGTTGCGGTCCAGCTGGATCGACGCCCGCACCACGACCAGCCCCAGGTCATAGGGCCCGGCCACCGCCGGCACCACGATCGCCAGCCCGTACGGACCGCCGCCATACGGCCCCGTCAAGTACATCCTGCCGCCGAGCGTCAGCGGCGACGGGCCCGCGCCCGACGCCACGCTCACGGAGCCGATCCGCGAGGACTCCGGGCACGTGCCGGCGCTCGCCGCGGCGTCCGGGCACAGCGGGATCCCCGCCGGCTTGGCCAGCAGCCCGGGTGGCAGCGACACGTCGATCCGCGAGAGCGCCTGGTCGCCGTCGCCGCGCGCGATCGTCGTCGTGAACGACGGGCTCGCGCCGGCCTTGGCGGTCGACACGCTCGCGCCGAACGACGGCCCGAACGCCCCGTCGCAGCCCTCGTCCACCACGTACGGCGACGACGCCGTCGCGCTCGCGCCGCTCCAGGCGGTGAAGCTCGCCGACGCCGTCCCGCGCCCGCAGCTCGCCGGGTTGACCAGCGTCGCGCGCTCGCCGCCGCGCAGCGCGACCCGGACCAGCGACACCGGGATCTGCGGGTTGCCGACGAACGACGCGGTCAGCCGCCCGGTCTGCGGGTCGGCCTGCACGTTGCCGACCAGGCGCACGGAGATCCCGAAGCGCGGGGACTCCGCGACCAGGAACATGCGGTACTCGTCGCCCGACGCCGGGTTGCTGCTCAGCGGCTTGGCTAGGTACACGGTCCCGCTCAGCGTCCCCGCCGGCAGGACCGGCGTCTCGATCTGCACGGTCCCGATCGCCGACGCCGCCGGGCACCCGACCGGTCGCGTCGTGCCCTTGCCGAGCTGGTCGTCCGTGCACGCCTCGAGCCCGACCGCCGCGCTCGGGTTCAGCGCCATGCCCTCGGGCAGCGTCACGTGCGCGTCGCGCAGCGTCGCCGAGTTGGGCTGGTCCTTGCCGTTGGGGTTCTGCGGGACGGTGACGTCGATCGTCACGCCCGCCGCCGCGCCCGCGCGCCGCGTGTCGGACGTGATCGCCACGCCCGGCGCGAACGGCACCGCCTCGCAGCCGGTCGCGCCGACCGGCGTCGTGGTCGCGTAGCGCAGGAAGACGCCCGGGTTCTGATGGGAGTCGACCGCCAGGCGCGTCGTCTCCAGCTCGTCGCAGGGGCCGCTGGGCATCGTGATGAACGTGCCGTCGCCCGCGCGCCCGTTGAACACCAGGCGCGACTCGACCAGCGGGACCGAGTCGGTGATCTCGCGGATGTCGAACGACTCGTGGTAGTCGCCGTCCCACGCCACGCCGCCGTCGAGGTAGATCTCGCCGCCGACCAGCGGCACCGTCATCCCGAACCGCGCCGGCATCCCCGGCGGCTGCTCCATGTTGTACACCGTGGTGCTGATCGGGACCTGAGCGCCGCCGCTGATCGCGGTGATGTAGTTGGTCCCGACCGCGGCCGAGGGCGGGCACGCGTTGGCCTGCAGCTGCGCCGTCGCGCACTTCGGCGTGGCCTCCGGGTTGACGCTCAGCCCGACCGGCAGGTCGACGCGCACGTCCTTGACGTTGCCGTCGGGCGCCTGCAGCAGCCCCGTCGTGTTGAACTTGAAGTCGGTGATGCCCCACTGCGGGTGGCCGGCGGCCTGCCGGTAGAAGTAGTCGGGCGTGTCGCGCGTGCACTGGTCGCCGGGCTCGACGTTGTGATTGCACACGCCGGCATCGAACTTCGACACGCCGAAGTCGCCCCACGCGGCTCCGGGCGCGCACGCCAGGACGCTGACCATCATCGCGGCGGCGATCCACGCCCCGCGTCCGAACAACAGCTTCATGATTCCCCTCCTGCCGAGCCGGCCTCCGCCGCCAGCCCTGTGTTACCCAGGAATCAGGTTCGCACACAGGATCGTGTGCGCGCGCCGCTCAGGCGGCGTCTTCGCGCAGCGCGGCCTCGGCGTCGGCCCGCGACGCGGCCACCGTCAGCGAGCGGTCCACGTGCGTCAGCTCGACGAAGTCCGCGGCGGGCGTGCCCTTCGGCGCGACGACCGCCAGCGCGCGGCCCTGACGGCCGAGGCGCTGGTCGGCCTGGACGATCACGCCCAGCGCCGAGGAGTCGATGAACGACACCGCGGACAGGTCGAGGATCACGTCCGCGGCCGTGACGCCCGCGCCGACCTCCTCGCTCAGGCGCTGCCCGAGGGTGCGCGAGGCCTGGAGATCCAACTCCCCCGTGATGATCGTGACCGCCGGCGGCTGCTTCATGGCTCGTGCCCTATGCCCAGGAACGGGCGAGCTGAAGCCTACGAAACGGCGACGCCGGCGGTCGCGCTCAGCCCATCAGGCGACGGCTTCGGCCTCCTCGGTCGGCGTGCGCTCGCCGATCATCGCGTAGGCCTCGGGCCGCGTCCGCTTCATCACGTAGCCGACGATCAGGCCGACGACCCCGCCGCCGAACAGGATGACCTGGAGGATCACGGTCATGCTGTCGGTGGGCGCGCCGATGGTCGACGTGATCAGCACGTTGAAGTTCGACACGCCCAGCACCAGGACGACGAGCAGGGCGACGCCCGCGAGCGCCGGGGCGATCTTCGTGCGCCACACGCCCAGCTGCGGGTCGGGTCGCTTGGTGAAGAACGCGAAGACCGCGAACGACGTCACCGCCATCAGCAGCAGGACGCCCAGCGCGCCGAGGTTCGTCAGCCACGTGAACAGCTTCAGGACCGGGTCCTGGTTGGTGATCGCGAAGACGCCGACGACCACCAGCGCCAGGATCGACTGCGCGACCGAGCCGACGACCGGCGCGCCCGTGCGGCGCGAGACGCGGCCGAACGCCGCCGGGAACACGCGCTCACGGCCGAGCGCGAACGCGTAGCGCGCGACCGAGTTGTGGAACGACAGCAGCGCGGCGAACAGCGAGGTCGCGAACAGCAGCGACGCGCAGTCGCCCCAGAACGCGCCGAGGCGGTCGGTGCCCGAGCCGACCAGGACGGTCGTCGGGTCCGGCGCCTGGCCGGTCACGTCCGTGAAGCCGGCCTTCACCAGCGCGTCCGGGTTGATCATGGTCTTGGGCCCGATCGCGTCGGCCAGCAGCCAGCTCGACAGGGCGTAGAAGACGGCGATCAACCCGATGGCGATGAACGTCGCGCGGGCCACGGTCTTCTTGGGGTCCTTGGCCTCCTCGGAGTAGATCGCCGCCGACTCGAAGCCGACGAACGCCGCGACGCAGAACGTGAGCGCGGCGCCCAGCGCGCTCTCGGTCGCGACCGACGGGTGGAAGCCGACGGTCGTCAGGCCCTCGGGACCGGGGTTCGCGACGACCGCGAAGTCGAAGATCGCGACGACCAGGACCTCGCAGATCAGCAGGATCGCCAGGATCCGCGCGTTGAGGTCGATCTGCAGGACGCCGAGGACGGCGATGATCGCGCCCGCGATCAGGCACCACCAGTACCAGTCCAGGGTGATCCCGATCTTGTCGGACATGAACGCGCCGAACGCGACGCCGAACAGGCCGTAGATCCCGACCTGCATCGCGTTGTAGGAGATCAGCGCGACGAACGCCACGCCGACGCCCGGGATCTTGCCCAGGCCGCGGACGACGTACGTGTAGAACGCGCCGGCGTCGGCGACGTGGCGGCTCATCGCCGCGTAGCCGACCGCGAAGACCGACAGGATGATCCCGAGCGGGATGAACAGGAACGGGATCCCGCGGTTGCCGGTGACGAGGTAGGTCGCCGCCTGGCCGCCGGCGACCGCCGTCAACGGCGCGGACGCCGCGACGATGAAGAACACCAGGTCGGGGACGCCGAGGCTGCGGCGGTGCAGCCGGCCCGTGCCGTCGCCGGACGCGGCCGCGGGCGCACCCGCCGCCGCGGACGACTCGATCGTGGACATGTTGTAGCTCTCCTCCTGATGTGCGCCCACTCCCCCGAGCGGGCGCATGGGGTTACGTGACGCTGCCCTCCAACACCTGCAGCGTCTTGAGATCCGAGTAGAAGTCGAGGGCGTAGTCGCCGCCCTCGCGGCCGATGCCGGAGATGCCGGCGCCGCCGAAGGGCGCCGTCAGGTCCCGCACCAGGAACGTGTTGACCCACACGACGCCGGCGCGGACGCCGCGGCCGACGCGGTCGGCGCGGCCCATCGAGCCGGTGTAGACGAGCGCGCTGAGGCCGTAGGGCGTGCTGTTGGCCAGGGCGACGGCCTCGTCCTCGCCGGCGAACGTCTGGAGCGTCAGCACGGGGCCGAAGACCTCGCGCTGGACGATCTGCGCGTCGTTGTCGACGGGCCGGAAGAGCGTGGGCTCGTAGTGCAGGCCGCCGGGCACGGGGTGGCCGCCGCGCAGCAGCTCGTTGCCGTCGGCGACCGCGCGCTGGACGAAGCCGTCGACGCGAGCGAGGTGGTCGCGGTGGATGAGCGGCGAGATCGTGGTCGCGTCGTCGCGCGGGTCGCCGAGCACGTGCGCGTCGGCGGCCGCGTCGAACTTGTCCAGGAACTCGGCGGCGACGGACTCCTCGACGAGCAGGCGCGTGCCGGCGAGGCAGACCTGGCCGGAGTCGTCGTACTGGCCGGCGGCCTTGGCGGCGGCCGCGTCGAGGTCGGCGTCCGCGAAGACGATCAGCGGGCCCTTGCCGCCGAGCTCGCCGGTGAACGGCACGAGGTTGCGCGCGGCGGCCTGGCCGATGTGGCGCGCGGCCTCGGGCGAGCCGGTGAACGACACGCGGCGGATCAGCGGATGGGCGACGAGCGCGGCGCCGGCCTCCTCGCCGATGCCCTGGACGACGTTGAAGACGCCCGGCGGGATCCCGGCCTCGTCGGCCAGCGACGCCAGCAGCGAGCAGCTCAGCGGCGACCACTCGGCGGGCTTGAGGACGACCGTGCAGCCGGCCGCCAGCGCGGGCGCGGTCTTCCACGTCGAGAGCATGAACGGCGCGTTCCAGGGCGTGATGACCGCGGCCGGGCCGGCGGGCATCCGCTGGACGCGGTTCCACGTGCCCTTGCTGCGCCAGTCGCGCTCCTCATAGCCGGCGGCGAGGTCGGCGTAGTTGCGGTAGTTGACCGCGCCGCGGGCGATGACGCGGGCGCGCAGCGAGCGCAGCAGCATCGCCATGTCGGCGCACTCGACGGCGGCCAGCTCGTCGACGTGGGCGTCGATGGCGTCGGCGAGGCGGTGGAGGTGCTCGGCGCGGCCGGCCGGTCCGAGCGCGGCCCAGGCCGGGAACGCGTCGTGGGCGGCGCGGACGGCGAGGTCGACCTCGGCCTCCCTGGCGCGCGAGACCTCGGCCAAGACGGCCTCGTCGATCGGCGAGCGGGTGGCGAAGCGCTCGGCGCTCGCGACGCGCCGGCCGTTGATGTAGTGGTCGGTGCTGACCTCGACGCCGGCGACCGTCGCGACGTTGTTGGTGGCGTTGCTCGCGGCCTCGGCGATGCTCATGCGCGCGCCGCCTCCTCCGCTGCCGCCGCCGTCAGGTCCTTGACGGTTGCCAGGTCGTCGACCGTGTAGCCGAACGTGAAGCGATAGCCCTTGCCGACCCTGACGGGCTTGAGCAGGTCGTGCGCCTCGCCCGGCGCGCCGAACAGCTCCAGCGTCGCCGAGCCTTCCCACGCCGGCGTGCCCGACCGGTCGCGCGACAGCGAGCGCACCAGCTCGTGGACCTGCGGCTCGTCGTGGCGGCCGGCGGCCAGGCGCGGGAAGTGGCGGACGTTGACGATCGGCGGGTCGTTGTGGACCGGCCCGGTCTCGGACGGCCGGTCCAGCGTCACGGTCATCTGCGCCATCCGGCGCCCGTAGGCCGAGCACGTGCCGCCGAACCGCGCGCCCTCCGCCATGCCCG
Source organism: Baekduia sp. (assembly GCA_036518975.1). Lineage (GTDB taxonomy): Bacteria > Actinomycetota > Thermoleophilia > Solirubrobacterales > Solirubrobacteraceae > Baekduia. The sequence continues at coordinate 866 of DATDMD010000144.1, read as the reverse complement.
GGTCGGCCGGTCCGCCGAGGCCGAACGAGCGCGTGATCCAGATCTCGCCGAGCTTCTTCGGGAAGCCCTGGATCCAGCCGCGCGCCAGCGCGAAGTCGCGGTCGACCCAGATGAACGGGCAGGTCGTGACCTCCTCGCCGTCGAGCAGCGCGTTGGCCACCACGAAGAACTCCTTGTACTGGGAGCGCGACGGGTCGAGGAGCTCCTCGCCGCCGTCCGAGCACGACTGCCAGTCGGCGAAGACGGCCGCGCAGCGGCCGGTGTCCGGGTGCGGTTCGAGGCCCTCGGGGAGGATCGAGCGGACGGCGTCCGGGTCGGCCCAGTAGTCGACGACCAGGAACGTGCCGACGTAGTGCCATGGCGGCGACGGGACCAGCGAGGCCGCGCCGGTCGGGCTCTGCGGGATGGTGTAGCCCTTGAGGCTCATGCGTGCGTCTCCACGGGCGGGTCGGGGAGCGGGTGGCCGAGCGCCTCGAGGCTCTCGCGCTCGGAGTCGACGGCGATGGGGTCGAAGCGGAAGTAGGAGCGCGGCGGCAGCGGGCCCCACGTGTTGGAGGAGTACCGGTCGTCCGGCCACACGCGCGGCTCGTGGTCGGGCGCCAGCCGCTCCATGTCGCAGTACAGCTCGACGAACAGCGGCTCCTCGGTGATGCGGACGTAGCTCGCGATGTTGCCGCCGACGCCGTGCCGCGTGGGGCCCCAGGCGACCCAGCGGCCGTGCCGCGCCAGATGGTCGAGCGTGTCGCGCATCTGGCCGATGTCGACGACGTCGAACGCGAGGTGGTGGAAGTGGCTGTAGCCCTTGTCCACCAACGCCATCACGTGGTGGTCGCCGTTGATGTGCAACCAGACGCCGCCGTCGCCGA
>DATDMD010000143.1:0-42737 GCA_036518975.1 Baekduia sp. | reverse complement strand
GCGCGCGAGCGTCCGCACCTCGCGCGCGAGGACCCGAACGCCGGCGTCTCAGCCGGCGACGAACGGCTCCGGCGCCCAGGCGCCGTGGCGCGGGGCCGAGACGGCGTCGAGCAGGAAGTCGCGCGACTCGTCGGCCAGCCGGCGCAGGCGCGGGACGTCGATCCCGACCATCCGGCCCTCGCGCTTGATGACCTTGCCGCGCACGAGCACGGTGTCCACGTTGGAGGTGTTGGCCGCCAGCGTGACCGACGCCACCGGGTTGTTGACGGGGAACATGTTGAGGTGGTCGGTGCGCAGGAGCACCACGTCGGCCTCCTTGCCGGGCGTGAGGCTGCCGGTCCGGTCGTCGATGCCGAGCGCGCGGGCGCCCTCGATCGTCGCGAACTCCAGGACGTCGCGCGTGGTGACGTCGAGGCGGTCGGGCGTGACGCCCGCGTTCAGCGCCTCGTCGTTGGCCATCGCGCGCTGCATCGACAGCGTCGAGCGCATCGCGGAGAACATGTCGCCGCCGATGCCGGTGCAGACGTCGATCGACAGGCTGGGGCGGACGCCGGCCGCGAGCAGGCGGCCGGTCGGCGGATAGCCGTGGCCCATGTGCATCTCGACCTCACACGCGACCGAGGCGGTGCCGCCGGTCGCGGCGATCAGGTCGAGCTCGTCGTCCTCGAGCCGGCTGCAGTGCACGTAGGTGGTGTCGGGGCCGAGCAGGCCGTGCTCGTCGAGCAGCGCGACGTGCCGGCTGCCGAAGCCGCCGACGCCGATGTGCACGGTGATGCGCAGCCCCAGCTCGCGCGCCGCGGCCCAGTCCTCGACGCTCGACTCGATCGTGCCGAAGTCCGGACCGCGCAGCGCCATGGCGAGCGTGACCAGGCCGGAGTCCGACGAGCAGCGCCCGGCGCGGAGCCGTTGGACGTCGGACCAGTCGGCCGACGCAGGGCCGAGCCAGATGCCGTTGACGTTGCCGTGGGCCAGGACCGCACGCGAGCCGGACTCGACGAGCGCGTCGAGCGCGGCGTCGGCGTTGTCGGGGGTGTTGAGGGCGTGCGACCAGTCCAGCGTGGTGGTGATGCCGGTGTCCAGCGCCTCGAGCACGCCCAGCAGGCCGCCGATGTAGGTGTCCTCGGGCCGGTAGAGCGGGCCGAGCTGGATGAGGATCCCGGTGATGTACTGGCTCAGCGTCCAGTCGGCCGCGATGTTGCGGATCGACGTCTGCCACAGGTGCCGGTGGGTGTCGATGAAGCCGGGGATCACGATGCGGTCGGTCGCGTCGATGACCTCCGCGTCGGTGACCGGCAGGTCGCGCCCGACCGCCGTGATGAGGCCGTCCTCGATCAGCACGTCGCCGCCGTCGACGTCGCCGATCTCGCGGTCGACCGTGATGACGTGGCCGCCGCGGATCAGCGTGCGGTGAGTTGCCATTTCGTCTCCTCCTGGGGTCGCGCACCGGCCCGGGCCGGGCACACGAATGATTCGTCGCACTTTACAGTCGGGAGCGAACGTGTCAACCTACTCGAAACGATGGCTGCTCCCCCCGCGACGTCCGCCGACCCCCATCCCTTCTCGCTGCTGGAGCGCCTGAACGCCGACGCGCCCATGCTGGAGATCTTCGGCGAGGACCGCTGCGTCGCCGACTGGCTCGCGTTCGAGCGCGCCCTCGCCAGCGCGCAGGCCGCGCTCGGCATCCTCTCCGACGCGGAGGCCGGGGCGGTACTGGCGGCGGCCGCGGCGGACGCGCCGATCGACCGCGCCGCGCTGTGGGAGCAGGCCGGCAACGTCGGCTACCCGATCCTGGGCCTGGTCCAGGCCGTCGTCGCGGAGATCCCCGACGGCGTTCAGGAGCGTGTGCACTACGGCGCCACGACCCAGGACGTCATGGACACCGCGCTGGCGCTCGCGCTGCGCGACGCGCTCGGCCGCCTCGACGCGCTGGCGCTCGCGCTGGGCGACGGCCTCGCGGAGCTGGTCGACGCCCACCGCGCGACCGTCATGGCCGGCCGCACCCACGCCCAGCAGGCCGTCCCCACGACGCTCGGCGCGAAGCTCGCGGTCTTCCTCGACCAGCTCACGCGCCACCGCGCCCGGCTCGCCGAGGCGCTCCCGCGCATCGCCGTCGTCTCGCTGCACGGCGCCGGCGGGACCTCCGCCGCGCTCGGGCCGCGGGCCGACGAGGTCCGGGACCGCGTGGCGCTCGAGCTCGGCCTGGCCAGCGCGCCGGTGCCGTGGCACGTCGCCCGCGACGGCGTCGTGGAGTTCGGCCAGCTCTGCACGCAGCTCGCGGCCACCGTGACGCGGTTCGCGCGCGAGGTCATCGACCTCTCGCGGACCGAGATCGGCGAGCTGAGCGAGTCCGCCGGCCACCACCGCGGCGCGTCCTCGACGATGCCGCAGAAGCGCAACCCGATCGGCTGCGAGGCCGTCGTCGGGCTGGCCGTGACCGCGACCGCGCTGGCCGCCGCGCTGCCGCGCGCCGCCGAGGCCGGCCACGAGCGCGCCGCCGGCGAGTGGCAGGTCGAGTGGCACGTCGTCCCGCAGGTCGCCTGCCTCACCGCCGCCGCGCTCCTGCGCGCCGCAGAAGTCGTCGACGGCCTGGCCGTGCACCCCGACGCGATGGCCGCCAACCTGCGCGCCGACGGCGGGCTGATCATGGCCGAGGCCTACATGATGGCCTTGGCCCCCGCCCTGGGGCGCCAGCGCGCGCACGACGTCCTCTACGCCGCGGCGCGCGCGGTCCGCGAGGACGGGGTGGACCTCCAGGCCGCGGTGCTGGCAGCCTGCGCGGGGGAGACCGCGGCCGCCGTCCCGGACCTGCCGGCGCCGGAGGCCTATGTGGGCTCGGCGCCCGCGATCTGCGACGCGGCGCTGGCCGCGTGGCGAGAGCTTTCACCGATGACCATCACGACCACCACCAGGGGCGCTTGACCGTGTCAGACCAGCAGGGACAGCACACACCGCACGTGGGGTTCGCCGGGCTGGGCCGGATGGGCCGCCCCATGGTGGACAACCTCCTCGCCGCCGGCTTCCCGGTGACGGTCTACAACCGCACGCGCGAGCGCTGCGCGCCGTTCGCCGAGCGCGGCTGCGGGGTGGCCGACACGCCGGCCGCGCTGGCCCGCGCGACCGACGTGGTCATCACGATGGTCGCCGACGGCCCCGCCGCCGAGGCGATCTACGGCGGCGACGACGGCGTCCTGGCCGGGCTCGGCGACGGCGACCTCGTCCTGGAGATGAGCACCATCGGACCGGAGCTGGCGCGGTCGCTCGCGGGGCGCGCGGCGGAGCGCGGCGCGCAGCTGCTCGACGTCCCGGTCTCGGGCAGCATCCCGGCCGCGCGCGACGCGCAGCTGGTCGCGATGGTCGGCGGCGACGCCGCGGCGGCCGAGCGCGCCCGCCCGGTCCTCGCCGCGCTGAGCCGCAGGCAGCACCACCTCGGGCCGTCGGGCGCCGGCGCGGCGATGAAGCTCGCCGTCAACGCGCTGATCGGCGTCACCAACCTGGCGCTCTCCGAGGTGCTCGTCGCCGCCGAGCGCAGCGGGATCGACCGCGCCCAGGCGCTCGACGTCCTGGCCGACAGCGCGATCGGCTCGCCGTACATCACCTACAAGCGCGCGGCGTTCCTCGACCCCGACGCGGTCGAGGTCTTCTTCACCGTGCGGCTGCTCAAGAAGGACCTGCGGCTCGCGGTCGACCTCGGGCGCGCCACCGACGTGCCGATGCTGTCGGTCGCGCTGGCCGACGAGGCGCTTACGCTCGTGGCCGCCAGCGGCTACGGCGAGGACGACGTGGTCCGGATGGCCGACGTCCTGCGAGCGCAGGCCGACGCCCTGGAGGCCCTGCGATGAGCATCGCGACCGAGCCGCTGCCGACCTACGAGCTGCCGATCGGCGGCGCGTGGACGCCCGCCGCCGGCGGCGCGACCTACCCGGCGCTCAACCCGTTCACGGGCGAGGCGTGGGCGCTGGCGCCGGAGGCGAGCGCCGACGACGTCGACCGCGCGGTCGCCGCGGCACGCGCCGCGATGGCGGGTCCGTGGGGCGCCATGACCGGCGCGCAGCGCGCCGAGCTGATGCGGCGCCTGGCGACCGTCCTGGCCGAGGAGGCCGAGGAGCTCGCGGCGCTGGAGACGCGCGGCAACGGCAAGCTCCTGCGCGAGACGCTGGGCCAGGCCCGCGCGCTGAGCGACTACTACAACTACTTCGCCGGCGCCGCCGACAAGCTGGAGGGCGCGACGATCCCGTCGCACAAGCCCGGCTACCTGCTCTACACGCGCCACGAGCCCGTCGGCGTCGTCGCGGCGATCATGGCGTGGAACTCGCCGCTGATGCTGATGACCTGGAAGGTCGCCCCGGCGCTGGCCGCCGGCTGCGCGATCGTCGCCAAGCCGTCGCCGTTCACGCCGATCTCCACGCTGGCCTTCGCGCGCTGCGTCGAGCGCGCCGGCTTCCCGCCGGGCGTCTTCAACGTCGTCACCGGCGCCGCGCCGGACCTCGGCCGCGCGCTCGTCGCGCACCCGGGCGTGGGCAAGGTGACGTTCACCGGGTCGACGCAGACCGGCATCGCCGTCGGCAAGTCGGCGCTGGACCACATGACGCGGGTCTCGCTGGAGCTGGGCGGCAAGTCGGCGCAGCTCGTCTTCGCCGACGCCGACCTGGACGCGGCCGCCACGGGCGTCGTGGCCGGCGTCTTCGCGGCGACCGGCCAGACGTGCGTCGCCGGCTCCCGGCTGCTCGTCCAGCGCGAGGTCCACGACGAGCTGGTCGCGCGCCTGGTCGGCCACGCCGCCCGCATCAAGCTCGGCGACCCGATGGATCCCGCCAGCGAGATGGGGCCGCTGGCCAACGCGCCGCAGCTGGAGAAGGTCACCGGACTCCTGGACCGCGCCCGCGCCGAGGGGGCGCAGGTCGCCCACGGCGGGCGCCTCTCGCCGGAGCAGGGCGGGCTGTTCTACGAGCCGACGATCCTCACCGGTGTGCATCCCGACATGGAGATCGCGCGCGAGGAGGTCTTCGGGCCGGTTCTCGCGGTGATGGCCTTCGACGACGAGGACGAGGCCGTGGCGATGGCCAACGCGTCGCCGTTCGGGCTGGCGGCCGGCGTGTGGACCGAGAGCGTGCGCCGGGCCCATCGCGTCGCGCACCGGCTGGAGGCCGGCAGCGTCTGGGTCAACACCTACAGAATGGTCGCGCCCAACGCGCCGTTCGGCGGCTTCAAGATGAGCGGTCTCGGGCGCGAGAACGGCCGCGACGCCGTGCACGAGTTCACCGAGGTCAAGACGATCTGGCTGCAGATCGAGGAGGCCGTCACGCGCGACCCGTTCGCGCTGGGCTGAGCTCCTCGATCGCCATCTCGCGCAGCTTGAACTTCTGGACCTTGCCGGTGACGGTGACCGGGAACGCGTCGACGATCCTGACGTAGCGCGGGACCTTGAAGTGGGCGATGCGCCCGCGGCAGTGCTCGCGCACCTGCTCCTCGGTGACCGTGGCCCCGGCGCGGACGATGACCCACGCCATCAGCTCCTCGCCGCAGCGCTCGTCCGGCACGCCGATGACCTGCACGTCGGCGATGTCGGGGTGGCCGTAGAGGAACTCCTCGATCTCGCGCGGGTAGACGTTCTCGCCGCCGCGGATGACCATGTCCTTGATCCGGCCGACGATGTTGAGGTAGCCCTCGCCATCCATCGTCGCCAGGTCGCCGGTGTGCATCCAGCCGTCGGGGTCGATCGCCTCGGCCGTGCGCTCCGGGTCGTCCCAGTAGCCGAGCATCACGCCGTAGCCGCGCGTGCACAGCTCGCCGGTCGCGCCGCGGTCGACGACCGCGCCGTCGACCGGGTCGGCGACCTTGACCTCGACGTGCGGGTGCACGCGCCCGACGGTCCCGACGCGCTTGTCCAGCGGGTCGTCGGCGGCGGTCTGCGTGGAGACCGGCGACGTCTCGGTCATCCCGTAGCAGATGGTCACCGCGGCCATGTGCATGTCCTTGATGACGCGCCTCATGACCTCGACCGGGCACGGCGCGCCGGCCATGATCCCGGTGCGCAGGGAGGACAGGTCGAACGTCGCGAAGTCCGGGTGGTCCAGCTCGGCGATGAACATCGTCGGCACGCCGTACAGCGACGTGCAGCGCTCCTGGGCGACCGCGCGCAGCGTCGCCTCGGGGTCGAAGGCCGGCGCCGGGATGACCATGCACGCCCCGTGCGTCAGCGCCCCGAGGTTGCCCATCACCATCCCGAAGCAGTGCTAGAACGGCACCGGGATGCAGATGCGGTCCGCCTCGGTGTAGCGGCAGCCCGCGCCGACCAGGAAGCCGTTGTTGAGGATGTTGCGATGCGAGAGCGTCGCGCCCTTCGGCGCGCCGGTCGTCCCGCTGGTGAACTGGACGTTGATGGCGTCGCGGGCCGTGAGGCTGGCCGCGCGCTCGGCCAGCGCGGCGTCGTCGACGCCGGCGCCCTCGGCCACCAGCGCGTCCCACGACGGGTCGCCGATCCACACCACGCGCTCCAGCGTCAGCAGCTCGTCGCGCACCGAGTCCACCATCTCGACGTAGTTGGAGGACTTGAACGTCCGCGCGGCGACCAGCACGCGGCAGCCGGACCGGTTGAGGGCGTAGACCAGCTCCGCGGTCCGGTAGGCCGGGTTGATCGTCACCAGCACCACGCCGGCGCGGGCGGTCGCGAGCTGCAGCAGCGTCCACTCGGCGACGTTCGGGCTCCAGATCCCGACGCGGTCGCCGGCCGCCAGGCCCGCGCCGATCAGCCCGCGCGCCACGCGGTCGACGGCGGCGTCCAGCTCGGCGTAGGTGTAGCGCAGCCCCTGCTGGACGCTGACCAGCGCCTCGCGGTCGCCATGGCGAGCGGCCACGTCGCGCAGCGTCGCGCCGATCGTCGTCTCCAACAGCGCCGGCTCCAGGGGGCCGGCGACCTGCGATGCCTCAACAGCCATCAGGTGCTCCCTCTCGTTGCGCTCAGGTCGCCAGGCTCTCACGCCCGGCGGCCTAGCGGGCGACGACCGTGGTGCGGGCGCCGGCGGCGGCGACCACGAGCGTGAGCGTGCGGCGGCCGTGCAGCCGGCGGCGCGCGGCGGCCGAGAGGCGGACGGTGACCTTGGTGGGGCGGCCGGCGCGGGCGGTGAAGCGCTGGACGGCGAGCGGCTTGGCCGCCGCCTTGGCGGTCCTGGCGCCGGGCGCGTAGGCCGAGACGGTGCCGGAGCACGCGGCGGCGCAGGCGACGGTGACGGTCGCGCGGCCGCGCCTGGCGTCGAGGCGCGGGGTGCCGGAGACGGTGACGGCGGGGGAGGCCTTGGCGTCCTTGGGCGCCGGCGCGGAGGGCGGCGCGGGCGTCGTCGTTCCGCCCGGCGCGGGCGCGCCGGAGCCGCCGTCGCTCGGACGCGCCGGGACGTCGGGCAGGTCGTCCGCGTCGATCTCCGGGGCGGGCCCGTCCTCGATCCGCTGGATGCGGTCGAACGTCACGGTGCCCTTCCAAGAGAACGCACAGGACACGGTCTCGTTCACGACGAAGCCCGGACAACGTGAGATCGCCTTCTGACCCTCGCGCTGGCTGACCAGCTGGATGACCTTGCCGTGCTGCGTGGCCTCCTGCGGCAGGTCGAAGACCTGGTCCATGATCCCCTCGGCCGCGTCGGAGTCGTGCCAGACGCTGATGGTCCGCTCGCCGGCGAGGCCGCCCGTGCAGTCGGCCGCGAACGCGATCGCGCTCAGCGGCTTGACCAGGACGTCCTCGCCGTCGGCGGCCTGCGCGCCCGGTGCGCGCTGGAAGCCGAACGCCCGGGTCTGGACGTCCTGCAGCGGCGCCACGCAGTCGCCGACGGTGTCGACCGGCGTCTCGCCGCTCATGCCGTGGACGACAACGTGCGACGACGCCGTCCCCGAGAAGCTCGAGCCCGGCTGCGCCGGCCCCGACGCGTCGCCGTCGGCGCCCGACATCAGGTGCCCGGCGCGGTCGAACCAGACCTGCGCCAGCACCGTCCTGTAGGAGAACGCCGCGGCGACGTGGTCCTCGTAGCCCAGCCCGAAGTGGATGTTCTTGTTGACGCGCTCGTAGGTCCCGGTGCCCTCGGCGGTGACGCGGTAGGCGTTGAGGGCGGGCGCCGGCGGGGCGTCGTCGGCGTGCGCGGCGGCGGCGGGCGCCAGGGCGCCGGCGGTGAGGACGGCGGCCAGGAGGCGGGGAGGGGTCGGCATGGGGCAGACCGTAGGAGCGGAGCGCGCCGCGCACATCGGGACCATCCCCAGGGCCGCCCGCGCGTACGGCTGCCCGTACGCGGCCTACACCTCGATCCGCGAGCCCATGATCACCGTCCGGTCGCGGGGGAGCCCGAAGTACTCCGCGGCGTCGGCCGTGATGTGCGCCGTCGCGAGGAACAGGCCGCGGTGCAATCGCTCGCGGCCGGCTCGTCGCTCAGGCCGTCTCAGCGGACCAGCGGCGCAGCGTGACGCGCAGGCTCGCCAGTGCGGCGAGGCCGATCGGCGCCGGCAGCCAGATCGCGACGGCGCGGTAGCCGAGGACGGAGACGATCGCCAGGTCGGCGTCGACGCCGAACGACAGCAGCACGCCCGCGATCCCGCCGCTGACGGCGCCCGGGATCGGGATCAGGTTGCCGACCTGCCCGACGAAGTAGGCGAGCACGACGACCAGGAGCGGGACGCCGGCGCCGAACGCGTCGAGCATCGCCCACAGCACGGCGCCGTCGAACGCCCACCACGCGAGCGCGCCGAGCAGGCGCGCGTCGGCGGAGCGGACGAGGCGCAGCGCGTCGTGGACGGCCTGGCCGAGGAGGCGGGCGCGGCCGGGGGTCGCGGCGCTCGTGACCGCCGCCGCGCGTCGCTCCCGCAGGCCCAGCGCCAGCGGGATCGCGATGCCGGCGGCCGCCAGCGCGGCGGGGATCGCGGTCAGGGCCCGCGGCCCGCGCGGGCCGGCGGCGCCGAGCGCGAGCAGGGTGCCCGCGACGACGATCGCCGCCAGGAACACGGCGTAGAGCAGGACGAGGAAGGTCAGCAGCGTCCGGCCGGCGCCGCGGTGGTCCAGGCCCGTGCGGCGCAGCGCCCAGAACGTCAGCGCGGCGCCGCCGACGCCGCCGGTGGGGACCAGGCGCGTCGCGGCCGCGCCGCCGAGCGTGACCTCGGCGCTCGCGCGGACGCCCATCCGCGGCGTCGCGCGGCCGGCCACCAGCCACAGGAGCAGGACGTAGCCGGCGAACGACGCCAGCTCGAAGACGGCGGCCGCCGCGACCCAGCGCGCGTCGGCGTGCGCGGCGCGCTCGAGCGCGCCGGCGAAGGCCTGGGTCGGCTTGCCCGCCGCGAGGACCACGGCGACGCCGGCCGCGCCGATCGCCGCCGGGACCGCGGCACGCCGGGCGACGCCGCGCAGGTCGATGGCGGGCAGCGCGAGCTCGTCGCCGCACGGCGGCGTCGGTCCCACGTCGAGCGTGGCGGGGCGGGGCGGTGAGGGGTGGAGGGCCGGAAGCATCGCGCCCGTCGAGTGTTCCGCCCGAGCGCCCGGCCCACATCGGGGGTGCCACCCGTCAGGCCGGTGCGGGTAGCGCGATGTCGCTCATGCGGCACGCCATCCGGCCAGGTTCCCCCGCAAATGGCTCAAATTCAGAGATTCGTGGCCGAACCACCGAGTGTCAGCGCCAGGGCACGGCCCGGGCGACCTATGGAAGGGGAACCCAACCATGAAGCGCAAGCGTTTCAGCATCTTCGCCGCCCTCGCCGTCGCCGCGGTCCTCGCCGCCGGTGGTGCCGCGTTCACCGCGAGCAACACGATCCCGGACACCACGATGGGCTTCGGGACGTCGAACATCACCGGTGCGACGGCCACGTCGCTGACCTACACGCGCACGGCCGACGGCACCGCCATCACGGCCGCGACGCTGGTCTTCACCGGCGACCTCACGGCCAACACCGTCCAGGCGGGCTTCAACACCAACGCCCTGGACACGTGCGCCACGGGCACCCTCGCCTCGGGCAGCACGACGGTCGTGTGCACCCTGTCCACGCCGGAGCCGACGGCCGGCGCCACGACGTTCAACGTGGCGGTCAGCTAGCGGTCCCGCGGTCGGGACGGCCCGCGCTCGCGGGCCGTCCCACGCGCCGTGCGACATCTGCGCACACACCTGGTCCTCGGCGCGAGCCTCGTGTTGGTCGCCGCCGCGTGGCTGGTCGCGGGCCCGGCGCAGCTCGGAGGGAGGACGACCTATGTCACGACCCACGGCATCAGCATGGAACCGCGGTTCCACACCGGCGACCTTGCACTTGTGCGGCCGGCTGCCGACTACCGCGTGGGAGATGTCGTCGCCTACCGCAGCTCGGTGCTCCACAGCATCATCCTTCACCGGATCATCGGCCGTGACGGCGACCGCTACGTCTTCCAGGGCGACAACAACGGCTTCGTCGACCCCGTCCATCCGCCGCGCTCCGCGCTCGTCGGCCGGCTGTGGCACCGGGTCCCGCACGGCGGCCTCGTCCTCGCCTGGCTCCACGGCCCCGCGGTCGCGGCCGTCCTGTGCGGCGTCGTCGGGCTGCTCCTGCTGTGGCCGGCGCGCCGCCGGCGTCGCCGGGGCCGGAACCGCCGGGGCCGGCGCGGCGCTCACACGCCGCGGGAGACGCCGGCCATGACCGGCGGCGGCCCCGCGCGGCTGACCAACCCGAACGCGCAGCTGCTCGTCGTCGGCTGCGCGGTCGTCGCCGTGCTCTGTCTCATGCTCGGCGTCGTCGCGTGGACGCGGCCGACGAGCCACCCCGTCGCCGCCAAGGTCGCCTACACCCAGAAGGTCCGCTTCGCCTACCGCGCCGACGCGCCCGCCGGCGCCGTCTACCCCGACGGGACCGTCGCGACCGGCGACCCCATCTTCGTGAAGCTCGTGCGCCGCGTCCGGGTCAAGGTCTCCTACCACCTCGTCTCCGGCGCGCCGGCCGAGCTCACCGGGACGCGGGAGGTCCTCCTGCGCCTGAGCAGCCCGACGGGCTGGCACCGGACCGTGACGCTGCTGCCGTCGACGCCGTTCCGCGGCTCGGCGACGAGCGCGTGGGTGACGCTGGACCTCGACCAGCTCCAGGCGACGATCCGGCGCGTCGAGACCTCGACCGGCGCGCCCGCCGGCGCCGCCTTCGCGGTCGACGTCCTGCCCCGCGTGCGCGTCAAGGGCACGCTGGCCGGGCAGCCGCTGAACGCGCGCTACGCGCCGGACCTGAGCCTCCAGCTCGACCCGCTGCAGCTGCGCGTCGGGAGCGGCACTGCGGCCGCGGCCGGCACGGCCGCCGCGAGCGCGCTCCCCGCCGTCCTCGCCCAAAGCCACCCCGACAGCGTCGCCGCAACCGCCGAAACGCCCAACCACCTGACGTTCGCCGGCCACGGGCTGCGCCTCGCGACCGCGCGCTGGATCGCGCTCCTCGGCGTCCTGCTCGCCGGCGCCGCCGGCCTGCTCACGCTGATCCGCGAGCGCCGCCGCCCGACCGACCTCTCGATGCAGATCCACGCGCGCTACCGCCACCTGATCGTCCCGATCGCGGCCATCGCGTACACCCCGGACCAGCCGATCGTCGACGTCATGACCATCGACGCGCTCGCCCATGTCGCCGAGCGCTGCGAGCGCGTGATCCTGCACCACCACCACATCGGCGCCGAGAGCTACCTCGTCGACGACGAGGGCACGCTGTACCGCTACCAGCCGCGCGGCGCCGCGCTCCACGCGGTGCCCACCGTCCCGGTCGCCCACGCCGCCGGCGCCTAGGCCGGGCGCAGGACGATGATCGCCACGTCGTCCTCCAGCGGCCCGCCGTTGGCCGCCGCCGCGACGTCGTAGAGCGCGCGCGGGAGGTCGCCGTCGACCGCGGCGCGCGACGCCATCCCGAGGATCCGCTCCGTGCCCAGGCGCTCGACCGCCTCCGGCGCCGCGCGTCCCTCGACCAGCCCGTCGGTGTAGGCGAGCATCGCGCTCCCGGCGCTCAGCTCGATCTCGCACCGCTCCCAGTCGGAGTCCGCGAACAGCCCGAGCGGCGGACCGGGCACCAGCGCGAGCTCGCGCGTCGCGCCGCCGGCCAGCAGCATCGGCAGCGGGTGGCCCGCGCTGGCGAGCTCGAGCGTCCGCGCGGTCGAGTCGTACGAGCCGGCGAGCGCGGTGATGAACATGGTGTCGTCGCGCGCCTCGCGCAAGATGATGGCGTTGAGGTGGCGCAGCATGATCAGCGGCGTGACCGGATGCTGCTGCAGCGCGACCCAGGCGGCGCGCAGCGCGACCGCCGACGCCGCGGCCTCCGGCCCGTGCCCGGCGACGTCGGCGATGATGAAGTGCAGCGCGCCGTCGCCGTCCACGACGTCGAAGAAGTCGCCGCCGAGCAGCATCGTCCGCGCGCCGGGCCGGTAGAAGGTGAAGACCTGGCCGTGCCCGCCGGTCGTCGGGCGGCTGGGCAGCAACCCGCGCTGCAGCCGCTCGCCGGCGTCGATGCGCTCCTGCTGGGCGTCGCGGGCGACGGCCTCGTACTCCGCCAGCCGGGCGGCGAGGCGGCCGCGGTCGCGCCGCAGCTCGACGAGCGTCACCGCCGCGCCGGCCAGCTCCGTGAGCGTGGCCACGTCCGCCGCCGACCACGACCGCGGCCGGTGGTCGACCGCGCGGAAGCTCCCGAGCACTCGGCCATCGGAGGCGATGAGCGGGACGCCGGCATAGGCGACGGCGGCCTCGTCGTCACGGACCCGCGGGTGGTCGCGGGCGTCCTCGAGGATCAGCGGCTCGCGGCCGGCCTCGCCGAGCACGACGCCCGCGACCGGCACGCGGAGGACCCGGCACGCCAGCCGCCCCAAGCGATCCAGCGCCGCCGCGGCCGTCGCGTCCGGGGTCGCCGCGCCGGCGACGGCGCCTGGGTCGCTGTCGAGGGGCTCGGGCCGGAGGGACATCACGATGCGCGCCGGCAACGGGTGCGGCGTCCGCCCATCCTAGGGCCGCCGTCAGCGCGCTGACCCGGATCGGCCGCCCGCGATGTTGCCTTCCAACGTGCCCGCGGTCGAGGTTGTCGGCGACCACCCTCGAAGCCTCCGCGGGGCGGCCAAGGGCGGCCACTTCGCCGCCTGGGAGGAGCCCGCCGTGTTCGCCGACGAGGTGCGCGCGGCGTTCCGGTCCCTCCGCCAGACCTAGACCGACGCGGCGATCGTCGCCGTGTCGCTCAGCCGGCCGAGGCGCGGGTAGATCCGCAGGAGGCTGTTCTCCGCCGCCTCGGCCGACACGTCGGTGATCGCGTCGGTCGCGAACACGACCTCGTAGCCGAGCGCGAACGCGGTCCGCGCCGTCGACTCGACGCCGACGGCCGTGCGGATGCCCGCGAGCACGATGCTCGTGACGCCGCGGCGGCGCAGCTGCATGTCCAGCTCGGTGGCGCAGAACGCGTCCCACCCGCGCTTCGTGACGACGAGGTCGCCGGGCTGCTGGCCCAGCTCCGGCCGCAGCGTCGTGAAGTCCGGGCCGAGGTCCATCGGCGGCGGCTCCGCGTCGACGCGCTGGACGGCGATGCCCGGCCGGCCGGCCAGCAGGTCGACGTTCACGAGCACGACCGGCCGCTCGCGCTCGCGGAAGGCGTGGGCGAGCGTCGCGGCGCGGCCGACGATGTCGTCGGCCGGTTCGACGGTCGGGAGCGCGGTGATCCCGTGCTGGAGGTCGACGACGACGAGGGCGGTGTGGGGGGAGAGGTCGATCTGGGTCATGTCGAGAAAGTCTACAGCAAGGCTGCGCAGTTCCGCTGTGCACGAGTCGGGTAGGCTTGCGCTCGCATGCCCGACGACGTCGACGTCCCACGCCTGGCCGCCGACCTGCGGCTGGCCCTCGGCCACATTGTCCGCCGCGTGCGCGCCGAGGCGCACCTGCCCACCGGCCAGGCGGCCGCATTGGGCCACCTCGACCGCGTGGGCCCGATGACCACCAGCGACCTCGCCGCGGCCGAGCGCGTGCGCCCGCAGTCGATGGCCCGCACGGTCGCGCAGCTCGTCGCGGCCGGGCAGATCGCGGCGCGCCCGCATCCGACCGACGGTCGCAAGACGCTGCTGACCATCACCCGCGCCGGCCGCGCGGCCCTGGGCGACCAGCGCGGCCGCCGGGCGGGCTGGCTGGCTGAGGCGATCGCGCAGGAGCTCTCACCATCCGAGCAGCGCACGCTCGCCCGCGGCACGGCCCTGCTGAACCGGCTCGCCGACCACGACGACGACCGCCGCCCCCGCTGAGCCCACGCCTGGGCCACGCGCCCGGCCGCGCGCCCCTCGCGCGGCCGGACGCTCAGTGGCTCAGTGGCCGAACGTGTCGAACGCGTAGACCGTCGAGGTCTGGTACGTGTCGCCCGGCCGCAGGACCGTCGAGGGGAACGACGGCTGGTTCGGCGAGTCCGGGAAGTGCTGGGTCTCCAGCGCCAGCCCGTCGCCCTGGCGGTACTGCTTGTGCGCCTTGCCGAACAGCGTGCCGTCCAGGAAGTTGCCGGAGTAGAACTGGAGCCCCGGCTCGGTCGTGGACACCGTCAGCTGACGGCCGCTGGCGGGATCGCGCAGGCGTGCCGCGACCTCGAGGCCCTTGTCGCCGGATCGGCGGTCGAGCACCCAGTTGTGGTCGTAGCCCTTGCCGATCTGCAGCTGCGGGTCGTCGTCACGGAGGCGCTCGCCGATCGCGTGGAAGTCGCGGAAGTCGAACGGCGTGCCCTGCACGGGGGCCAGGACGCCGGTCGGGATCTGCGTGTCGTCGACGGGCGTGTAGCGGCTCGCGGGGATCTGGAGCTGCTCGTTGTCGATCGTCCCCGAGCCCTCGCCCGAGAGGTTCCAGTACGAGTGGTTGGTCAGGTTGACCACCGTCGGCTTGGTCGTCGTCGCCTCGTAGTCGATGCGGATGCGGTTGTTGTTGTCCAACGTGTAGGTGACGGTCACCGGGAGCTCGCCCGGGTAGCCCTCTTCGCCGTCGGCCGAGGTGTAGTTGAACTGGACGCCGACCGTGTTGTCGTCCCCGCCGCCGTGCCGGTGCTTGCGCGCCGGCAGCGGCGTGGCCTCCCACACGCGCTTGTCGAAGCCCTGGGTCCCGCCGTGCAGCGAGTTCCCGTTGTTGTTGATCGGCAGGTTGTAGGTCGTGCCGTCGAGCGTGAACGTGCCCTTGGCGATGCGGTTGCCGTAGCGCCCGATCGTCGCCCCGAAGTACGGGTTGCTCGTCAGGTACGCCGGCGACGTGTAGCCGTCGATCGACCCGAAGCCGAGCGCGACGTCGGTCATCTTCCCGGAGCGATCCGGGACGTTGACCGACTGCAGCGTGGCGCCGTAGGTGATGACCCCGATCGACATGCCGCGGGCGTTGGTCAACGTGTACTTGTCGATGTGCGTCCCGTCGGACAGCGAGCCGAAGTCCGACTTCGCGATCGACGGCTGCTGCTGTGCCGAGGCCGTGCCCATGGGGAGCACCGTAACGGCGAACGCGGCGGCGAGCACCGCGCCGAGTACCGCACCGCGCCGAAGCGCCGTGCGTTGGACTGAAGAGTTGGACGACATGAGCGTCCTCCTATGTCTGGACCTTGCTGGGATTCGCGTGCGGCGATCAGACGAGCGCGAGCTCGATGCCGGTCACCTCGCAGAACGCCCGCCAGGCGTCTGCGTGCCGCCCCGGATTGAGCACCTGGTGGTGCGGGCCGCCGAGGCGCAGCCATGCGTCCATGCAGCTCCGAACGCCCGAGGCCGGACGGAAGAACCCGTACGGCATCTCGAGCGCGGGCAGCTCGTCGGTCTCGAGGATCTCGCCCTCGGCGACGACGAGGCGGAAGCGCGTCCCCTCCAGCGCGACCAGCGTGGCCAGCGTGCACGGCCCGGGCCGGTACTGGAACAGGAACGTCGGCGGGTCTCCCAGCCCGCCGATGCCCAGTGGGCGCTTGATGAGCCGGACCTGACGGTCCGCGCGCGCGAGCGCCCAGTTGCCTTCGCCCATGTGGCTCATCAGGATCGCGTCGCGGGCGAAGTCCATGGCGTACATCTCGGTGAACTGCGTCGCCCCGAGCATGTCCTGCGCCGCGGCCATGAGCGCGGCCGTGACCGCGTCGCCCTCGGCGGCGAAGGCGTAGCCCTCGGCCATCAGGCTGGACGCCGCGGCCAGCGGCAGGCGCGCGAAGCGCCCGTCCTCGGCGATCGCGCCGAAGTGCGTGGAGTAGGCGCGGTAGCCGCCCTCGTCGAGCAGCGCGCGCAGCGCGAGCTGCATCCGCGCGTGGTCGGCGCGCTCGTCGGCGCCGAGCCGCTCGTCGACCGCGAAGCGCTCGTCCTCGCCGTCGAGCAGCGCCTGGACGGCGTCGGCGTCGACGGCCTCCACGGCGCGCGCCAGCAGCCCGGTCCCGAGCGCGTCGACCTGCGGCCCGAGCGCCCGCAGGAACGCGTGCTCGTCGACGCGGATGTCGCCCATGGCGTTCATCGCGTAGCCGAAGATCGCCACGCGCAGCGCGCGCCAGCGCGTCACCGCGGCGGCCGCGCGCGCCCACAGGCCGACCTTCTCCTGGAACTCCGGCGCGTGCCAGTCACCGGTCAGGACCGCGAACCGGCGGCCCGAGCGCACCAGCGCGTTGGCCGTGTCCTGCGCGCCGTGGATGCCCTGGTTGTAGGTCAGGTCGCCCATGTCCCACGCGGGCGTGACGCTCGGCTCCGGCTGCGTGTTGGCCAGGCAGACCGGGAGCGTCGTCTGCGCCAGCGCGCGGCTGACGTGCATCGCGGGCCCGTAGGTGAGCATGACCACCAACACCCCGTCGACGCCCGCGGCCTCCAGCTCCGCGACGGCGCGGTCGGCGTCCGCGCGGTCCTTGACCGGGTCGCCGACGACGACCTCCGCCACGTCCGACAGCGCCTCGCCGATCGCCTGCGCGTAGGCCGCCTGCCGCTCGGTGATCCCGGGCAGCATGTCGTCGTACAGCGCCTGCATGACCCCGAGCAGGCCGATGCGGGGACGCGCCGCGCCGTGCTCAACGCTGGCCGTAGACGTTCTGGTAGCGGTCGTAGAGGGCATCGATGTCCTTCGCGTCGAGCTGGATCGGGTCGCCGAGGGCGCGGGCGAGGTGGACGGTGCGCGCGACGTCCTCGCACATCACCGCCGCCTTGATCGCGTCCACGGGCCGGGTGCCGATGGTGAAGACGCCGTGGCTGCGCATCAGCACGGCGGGGGAGCGGTGGTCGCGCAGCGTGCCGACGATCCCGCGGCCGATCTCGGCGTCGCCGATCAGCGCGAACGGGCCGATCGGGATCGCGCCGCCGAACTCGTCGGCCATCGCGGTCAGCACGCACGGGATCGGCTCGCCGCGCGCGGCCCACGCGGTCGCGTAGGCGCTGTGCGTGTGCGCGACGCCGCCGACGTGGGGCAGGTGCTGGTAGACGTAGCCGTGCGTCGCGGCGTCGCTGGACGGCGCGAGGTCGCCCTCGACGAGCAGGCCGTCGAGGTCGCAGACGACCATCGCCGCCGGCGTCAGCGCCTCGAACGTGATGCCCGACGCCTTGACGACCATCAGGTCCTCGCCGGGCACGCGCGCCGAGAGGTTGCCGCTCGTCCACGCGACCAGGCCGTTGCGCGGCAGCTCGGCGTGCAGCCGGCAGAGGTCGGCGCGCAGCGCGTCCAGGACGCTCGTCATGCCGGGACCCCCGCGGCCGGGGCCGAGGCGACGGCGGGCGGATGCCGCAGCGCGTGCATCATGCCGTCCGCGTCGCGGCGGCCGAACTCGTCGTGGAGCCGGACGTAGTGCCGGTACAACGCGTCGTAGGCGCGCGCCCGCCCCTCGTCCGGGAGGTAGGCGTCGCGCTGCGCCGCGCCCATCGCCGCCGACGCCGCGTGCACGTCCGGGTAGGCCCCGGCCGCGACCGCGGCGTGGATCGCGGCGCCCAGCGCCGGGCCCTCCTCGGAGGCGATCAGATGCAGCGGGAAGCGCGTGACGTCCGCGTAGACCTGCATGACCAGCGGGTTCTTGGCCAGTCCGCCGGCGACGAAGAGCTCCCGGACCGGGACGCCGCCGGCCGCGAACGCCTCCAGGATCTTGCGCGTCCCGAACGCCGTCGCCTCGACCAGCGCGCGGTAGAGGTCGGGCGCGCGCGTGCCGAGCGTGAGGCCGACGACCAGCCCCGACAGCTCGTGGTCGACCAGCAGCGAGCGGTTGCCGTTGAGCCAGTCCAGCGCCACGAGCCCGTGCGCGCCGACCTCCTGCTCGGCCGCCAGCCGGCTGAGCTGCGTGTGGACGTCGACGCCCGCGGCGGCGGCCTCCTCGTGGTAGCGCGGCGGCGTCGCGTGCTCGACGACCCAGCCGAACAGGTCGCCGACGCCGGACTGCCCGGCCTCGTAGCCCCACAGCCCGGCCGCGATCCCGCCGTCCACGACCCCGCACATCCCCGGGATCTCGGCGGCGTGGTCGGCGCTCATCACGTGGCAGGTCGACGTGCCCATGACCGCGAGCATCTGGCCGGGCGCGACCGCCTGCGCGGCCGGCGCCGTGACGTGCGCGTCGACGTTGCCGACGGCGACCGCGATGCCCTCGGGCAGCCCGGTCCACGCCGCGGCCTGTGCGGTCAGCGATCCTGCGCGGCCGCCCAGCGGCGACAGCGGCCCGGCGAGCTTCTGCGCGACGAAGCCGGCGAAGCCGGGGTCCAGCGCGCGCAGGTACTCCTCGCTCGGGTAGCGCCCGTCCTGGTGGATGGCCTTGTAGCCGGCGCTGCACGCGTTGCGCGTCTCGGTGCCGCACAGCTGCCAGACGATCCAGTCCGCGGCCTCGACCCAGCGGTCGGTCGCCGCGTAGCACTCCGGCGCCTCGTCGAGCAGCTGCAGCGCCTTGGCGAACTCCCACTCGCTGGAGATCCGCCCGCCGTAGCGCGCCAGCCACGACTCCCCGCGCTGCTCCGCGATCAAGTTGATGCGGTCGGCCTGCGGCTGGGCGGCGTGGTGCTTCCAGAGCTTCACATAGGCATGGGGTCGGTCGCGGAAGCCGGCGACCTCGCACAGCGGCGTGCCGTCGGCCAGGACCGGCATGGGGGAGGACGCGGTGAAGTCGGTGGCGATGCCGACCATCTGCGCGGGCGCGACCCCCGAGGCGCGCACCGCCTCGGGCACCGCGTGGCGCAGCACCGCGCGGTAGTCCTCGGGGTCCTGCAGCGCCCACTGCTGCGGCAGCGGCGCGCCGGTGGACGCGAGCGTCTCCTCCATCACGCCGTGCGGGTAGGCGAAGACGGCCGCGCCGAGCTCCGCGCCGTCGGCGACCCGGACGACGAGCGCCCGGCCCGACAGCGTCCCGAAGTCGACGCCCACGACGCAGGCGCCCTCGGGCACGGCGGCCGACGCGGGAGGAGGAGGAGCCCCTGCCGGCCGGCCGCCGCCCTGCGCGGACGTCGTCTCGGTCCGCGACGCCATCGCCTACTGCGCCTGGGCCGCCAGACGAGCGCGGCGGTATTCGTTCACGACGATCTCGTTGAGCTCCTCCACCGACGTCTTCGCGGTCGGCCGGTCGAAGGTGATCTCGCCGTCCTGGATGAGGTTGACGCGATCGCACGACTCCAGGACGTGGACGTAGTTGTGCGCGATCATGATGATCGACACGTTGCCCTCGGCCCGCAGCCGCGCGACGACGTCGAGGATCATCGCGCCCTCCTTCGCGCCCATCGCCGCCAGCGGCTCGTCGAGCAGGATGACGTCGGCGTCGGAGTTGACGGTCCGCGCCACCGCGATCGCCTGGCGCTGGCCGCCCGACAGGCGGGCCACCGGCACGTCGATGCGCGGGATGTTGACCCCGATCGCGTCGAGCGCCGCGCGGCTCTCGCGCTTCATCCGGCGGTTGTCGAGCAGGCCCAGCGGCAGCAGGGCCTCCCGGTTGAGGAACATGTTGTGGTACACGGACAGCTCGTCGATCAGCGCCAGGTCCTGGTAGACGCAGTCGATGCCCAGCGAGCGCGCGTGGTCGACCGAGCGCAGCTCGACCTCGTCGCCCTTGACGATCAGCCGGCCCGCGTCCGGTCGCTGGAAGCCCGAGATGATCTTGATCAGCGTGGACTTGCCCGCGCCGTTGTCGCCGAGCAGCCCCAGCACCTCGCCCTTCTTGAGGTGGAGGTCGACGTTGCGCAGCGCCGTCACCGGCCCGAAGTGCTTCGACACGCCCTCCACGCGGAGGACGTCGTCCTGCGGGTCGTCAGCCACGACCGCTCCCCTTCCGCACGCGCCCGATGTACACGTTGATGACCATCGCGACGAGGATCGCGATGCCGAGGATGAAGTCCAGGTAGTCGGCGCTGACGCCCTGGATCGTCAGGCCGTCGCGCAGGACGCCCAGGAACAGCGCGCCGAACAGCGCTCCGATCGCGGTTCCCACGCCGCCGATCAGCAGCGTGCCGCCGATCACCGCCGCCGACACGGCGCGGAACATCGTCTCCGACGCGCCCGCGGTGTCCGGCGTGACCGAGCTCGCGCGCGTCGCCTCGAAGACTCCGACCAGGCCGGCGAGCGTGCTGCACAGGATGAAGTTGCGGATCACGATCGCGCGGACCTTCACGCCGGCTTCGGCGGCGCCGAGTTTGTTGCCGCCGACGGCGATCGTGTACATGCCCCAGCGCGTCAGCGTCAGCAGCACGTGCACGCGCCCGACGATCAGCAGCGCCCAGATCAGCTCGGAGTAGACGCCCGCGCCGAAGATCTTCGCGAACGTCCCGACGTGGTTGACCTGCTCGGGGAGCGTGATCGTCTGGCCGTTGACGACCTTGGTCACGTTCTCGGTCGTGGTCGTGACCTCGGCGCCGGGCATCGAGACCGGCGCGGCGTGGGAGATGATCAGCGTCAGGCCGCCCACGCCTAAGAGCGTGCCCAAGGTGGTGATGAACGACGAGACGCCGATGACTTCCGTGAGGACCCCGTTGATCACCCCCACGACGGCGGCGCACAGCAGCGACAGGATCAGGCACGGCACCAGCGGCAGGCCCCACTGGTTGAACTCATAGAACATGAACGGGGCGAAGAGGCCGACCGAGCCGATCGACAGGTCGATCTCGCCCGAGATCATCAACATCGCCTCGCCCGCCGCCAGGATCGCGAACGGCGCGAAGTACGGCAGCAGCGTCTTGAAGTTGTCGGTGGTGAAGAAGCGGTCGTTCTTGACCGAGAAGTAGACGATGGCGATCACCGTCACGACGATGATGCTGCCCTCGCGCAGGGTCAGGAACCGCTTGGCCAGCTCGCCGACGCCCGGGCGCGAGGCCCGGGCGGACGACGGGCCGGACGGCGCCGGGGCGGGGGCGGGAACCTGACCGCCGTCGGCGGTTGTCCGCAGTGCCGGCATGATCTCCTAGGCCTTGGCGACGCCCGCCGCCGTCGACGAGCCCTCGAACCGGCTCTTGGTGCTGTTGTACGGGATGACCGTGGTCTTGTCGAGGAACTTCAGGCCGGTGTTGACGTCGGCCGGGCCGGTCAGCGAGTTCGACACCTTGTACATGAACAACTGCAGGATCGGCAGGAAGCCCTGCAGGTAGGGCTGCTGGTCGATCGTGAAGTCGATCTGGTCGGCGGCCAGCAGCTTCTGCGTCACCGGCGTGAGGTCGTAGCCGCCGCCCTTGACGCCCTTGCCGCGCAGGCTGTGCTTCTGGATCGTCTGGGCGACCGACTGCGTCGAGCCGGCGTCGACGGCGAACAGGCCCTTCGTGTTCGGGTGTCCCGACACGTAGGAGTCGATCGTCGACAGCTCGGCCGGGACCGCGGCGCCGGTCGCGACCGTGTGCGGCGTGATCCCCTTGCCGGACTTCTTGATGGAGTCGAGCGCGCCGTCGATCCGCGGCTGGATGTTCGCCGAGCCCGGCGTGGCGATGAACAGCGCCACGTCGCCGCTGGGGACGAGCTCGATGACCCGCTTGCCCATCTCCTGGCCGGAGACGAACAGGTCCTGGCCGATGTAGGCGAGGCGGGCGTTCGACGTCGAGTCCGCGTTGTAGGAGACGACCGGGATCTTGGCCTTGAGCGCGGCGTCGGTCGCCGGGTTGAAGGCCTTGGCGTCGATCAGCGCGAGGGCCAGGCCGTCGACGCCGCCGGTGATCGCCGCGTTGGTGGCGTTGACCATCTCGTTGACGTTGCTGTTCTCCGAGCCGGTCCACTGGTAGCTGCACCCGAGCAGCTTGCACGCGTCCTCGGCGCCGTACTTCGTCGGGACGAAGAACGGGTTCGTCGTGACGTGGTTGACGAACGTGAACTTCAGCTTGCTGTCCTGCGGGCCGAAGACGCTCGACGCGGCGGTGCCGCCGCCGGACTGCGCCGCCGCGGTCGTGGTCGTCTTGCTGTTGTTCGAGCCCCCGCCGCAGGCGGCGAGGATCGTCGCGGCCAGGCCGGCGGCGCCGCCCGTCAGCGCGGTGCGTCGGCTGAAGGCGCGCAGGCGCGAGTGCGGCGTCTCCTCATCCTTGCCGTCCATCCACTCCAGGCGCTCGATCGCCTCGTGCACGGGGTCCAGGTCCGACACCGTCTCCTCCTCTCGTAGGGGCTCCGTCGCGATCGGCGAAGCTCAATGCTCACCGGGTACGATCGGTGACGCGGAGGCCTTCGCGTCCGCGCGAACCCATCAAGCCACAGGGCCGGCGGCCGCGTCAACGGCGCGTTCGGCTATGCCGAACCGGTCGTCGCGCAGCGCCCGCCGGCGGAGCAGCTCCGAGCAGCGCGCGGCGGCCGCGGCGACCGCGCGGGTCTGGTCGCGCGCGGTCCGCGGCCACCGCGTCGCGGCCAGCGAGAGGCCGATCGCGGCGACCACGCGGCCGTCCAGGTCGCGCACCGGCGCGGCCACCGCGCAGACCGCGAGATCGCGCTCCTGCTCCTCGCAGGCGAAGCCCCGGCGGCGCACGTTGGCGAGCTCGGCGCGCAGCTGCTCCAGGGTCCCGATCGTGCGTTCGGTGTGGTGCGGCAGGCCGTCGCGCTCGACGGTCTCGGCCACGGCGTCCCACGGCTGGGCGGCCAGCAGGACCTTCCCGGCGGCGACGCTGTGGCCGGGCAGGCCGGCGCCGACCGCGCACGGTGGCGGGCCGAACGCGTCGCGCCCGGCGAACGACGCCACGCAGATCGCGGTGCCGGGACCCCAGGCCGCGAGGTGCACGGCCTCGCCGGTCTCGGCGGCCAGCGCGCGCAGGACGCGGACCGACTCGTCGCCGAGGTCGCTGGTGTCCACCACGAGCGAGTTCAGCGCGACGATCCGCCAGCCGAGCCGGTAGCGGCCCGGCCCGTGGCGCTGCAGCAGGCCGATGTCGGCGAGGCTGACGAGCAGCTCGTGCGCCTGCGACTTGGCCACGTCGAGCTCGTGCGCGACGGCCGTCGCGCCCCACTCGGGAGCGTCGGCGCTGAAGAGGTCTAGGACCTGGCCGGCGCGTCCGACGGTCTGCAGCATGTCAGCGGTCTTCCTTCCTGGGCGGAGCGGTGCTCTCGCGGACGACGAGCTCGGGGTCGACGACCACGGGGCGGCCGTCCGGGCGGCCGCCGTCGCGGTGCATCTGCTCGAGCAGGAGCCCGAGGCTGCGGCGGCCGATCTCGTCGAAGTCCTGGCGGACGGTCGTCAGCGGCGGGTTGAAGTACGCGGCCTCGGGCACGCCGTCGAAGCCGACGACGCTGACGTCCGCCGGGGCGCTGAGCCCGCGCTCGCTCATCGCGCGCAGCAGGCCGAGGGCCATCGGGTCGTTCGCGGCGAAGACCGCGGTGACGCCGGGTTGTTGGAGGAGTTGGTGGCCCAGCTCGTGGCCGGAGCGCGCGCTCCAGTCGCCGATGACCGGCTCCGGCGCGTGCGCGCCCGCGCGGCGGAGCGTCTCGCGCCAGCCGGCGACGCGCGCGCGGGCCTCGAGGAAGTCGGTGGGGCCGGCGATGTGGAAGACCGTGCGGTGGCCGAGGTCCAGCAGGTGCTGGGTGGCCAGCCGCGCGCCGGCGGCCTGGTCGACCCCGACGACGGGGACCGTGTCCGGACCGGCCTCGGCGGCGACCACCGGCACGCCGGGCGGCAGGTCCCGCAGCGCGTCGGCGGCCGTCTCCTGCGGGGCGATCACGACGATGCCGTCCACGCCGCGGTCGCGCAGGCGGTCCACCGCCCCGCGGACCGACTCGCGGGTCAGCGAGCGGAGGCTCACGATGATGATGAAGTAGCCCGCGTCGTGGGCGGCGCGCTCGATCCCCAGCACGGTGGACGCGGGCCCGTAGAGCGTGGTGTCGAAGCTGATGACGCCGAGCGTGGCGGTCCGGCCGGTGACCAGCGCCCGGGCCGCCGAGTTGGGGCGGTAGTCGAGCTGCTTCATCGCCGCGAGGACGCGCTCGCGGGTCTCGGGCCGCACGGCGGGGCTGTCGTGGAGCACGCGCGAGACCGTCTGGTGCGAGACGCCCGCCAGCTGGGCGACGTCGGACATGACGGGGGAGCGAGGCTTGGAGTTCTGACCCATGACGCGGACACGCGGGCAGGGGAGGACACGCCTTCCGGCACGTCTCACCTCCCACGGGAACGGCGGTGATGTTAGCGCTCACATCGGCGGCGAGTCAAAGCGTGCGACGCACGGACCACACAAGTCCAACACAGACCACGAGCGGCAGCAGCCACCAGACCGACGCGCCGATGAGCCACGTCGCGGCGACCCCGGCGGCCGCGGTCGCGAACAGCAGCGGGTCGTCGCCGACGACGAAGTCGTACAGGAAGCGGAGCAGGTTCATCATGTCGCCGGCGCCGCCGTCCTCGTCGTCGCGCGCGTCATCCGGACCAGGAGGGCGGCGACCGCCGCGTAGCCGGCGATCAGCGCGAGGATCGCCGCGTCCCCGCCGGGCCAGCGGATGCCCGAGCCCTCGACGACCCAGAACGTCCCCAGCGACGTCAGCAGGACCCCGACGCCGAACTTGATGGTGTTCTCGGGCACGCGGCTCAGCGGCGCGTGGGCCAGCGCGGCCGCCGCGACGACGACGAGGACCGCCGCGACCGCGGCGAGCGCCGCCAGGGCGACGGAGCCCTGGCTGCTGCCGAGCGTCACCACGATGAACGCGACCTCGAGGCCCTCCAACACCACCGCCTTGAAGCTGATCGTGAAGGTGTAGGGGTCGAACGCGGCGGCCGCCCCGGTCCCGGCGCCGCCGCCCGCCGCGCGCGCCGCCGCGACCTCGCGGGCGTACGCGGCGTCCTCGTCGTGCAGCGCCTTGACGCCGCCGGCGCGCAGGATCGCCTTGCGCAGCCACTGCAGCCCGAACGCGAGCCCGAGCCCGCCGACGACCACGCGCAGCGTGTCGATCGGGATCGCCGTCAGGGCCGGGCCGAGCGCGCCGACCACCGCGGCGAGCACCACCAGCGCCGCGCCGGTCCCCAGCCACGCCGAGCGCCACCCGCGCGTGACGCCGACGGCGAGCACGACCGTCACCGCCTCGACGCCCTCGACGGCGCAGGCGGCGAACACCGCGAGGAAGAGGACGACGTCGTGGCTCACGGCAGGCCATCGACTGTATCCGCGGGCGGGCCGAACGCCGTACGCCGTTCAGGAAGCCGTCAGGAACGCGCGCCTAGCCTCCCGCGACCATGTCGACGACCACTCCGTCGCGCGCCGGCGCGCGCAACCGCCTCGAGCCGCTGGCCGCCAAGGTGCCCGAGATCACCGTCCTGTTCTGGGCGCTCAAGATCCTGACGACCGGGATGGGCGAGGCCATGTCCGACTTCCTCGGCCAGCACAGCGTCCCGCTGGCCGGCGCGATCGGCGTCTTCGGCACGCTGCTCGCCTTCCGCCTGCAGTACCGCCGCCGCGAGTACCACGCGCCGACCTACTGGTTCGCGGTGATGATGGTGGCGATCTTCGGGACGATGGCCGCCGACGGGCTCAAGGACGGCCTCGGCCTCTCCTATGCCGTGACGACGCCGTTCTTCGCCGCGGTCGCGGGCGCGATCTTCTGGCGCTGGCACCGCACCGAGGGGACGGTCGACATCCACTCGATCACGACGCGCCGCCGCGAGACCTTCTACTGGGCGGCGGTGTTCGCGACGTTCGCGCTGGGCACCGCGGCCGGCGACCTCACCGCGATCACGCTCGGCTGGGGGTTCTTCCCGTCGGCGGTCCTGTTCGGCGCCATCATCGTCGTGCCGCTGATCGGCTGGCGGCGCTTCGGCCTCAACCCGGTCGTCGCGTTCTGGGCCGCCTACGTCGTGACCCGCCCGCTCGGCGCGTCGTTCGCGGACTGGTTCAGCAAGCCGCACCTGCAGACCGGCCTCGGCCTGGGCGACGGCACGGTCAGCGCGATCGAGTTGGTGCTCTTCATCGGGTTGGTGGCCTACACGACGATCCGCCGGGGCGACGTCCAGGGACCGCGCGACGGCGGCGAGCCGCCCCGCCTGCGCGTCGAGGACCACCGCACGCCCGCACGGCTGCGTCCGCAGCCGGCGGAGGGGTAGTTGTCGTTGTAGGTCGTCAGCGCGCCGCGGGCAGGTCCAGCACGAAGCAGCCGCCCGGCCCGGCGCCGGCCACGACGTCCCCGCCGCAGGAGCGCGCCAGCCGCCGCGCGAGCGGCAGGCCGAGCCCGGCGCCGAGCGTCCCCGCGGCGCCGTCGCCGGCGCCGCGGACGCCGGGGTCGAACGCGCGGTCGCCGAGCGCCGGGTCCAGGCCGGGCCCGTCGTCGCGGACCGCGAGCCGGACGCGGCCGTCGCCGCTGGTGACCTCCAGCGTGACGCGCGACTCGGCGTGCCGGCGCGCGTTGTCGACGAGCGGGGCGAGCGCGCGGCGCAGCACGTCCTCCTCGCCTTCGGCGCGCGGGACGCCGCCGGGCGGCGCGACCACCTCGACGTCGTCGACCTCGCGGGCCAGCGCCACCAGGTCGACCGAGCCCGCGCTGGGATCGAGCTCGCGCCGGGCGACGGCCAGCAGCGTGTCCACCGTCTCGGTCAGCCGCTCTGACTGCGCGACGACCGCGCGCAACGCGGCCTCGCGATCGGCCGCGCCGGCGCCGACGCCCAGCGCGAGCTCCGCGCGCCCGCGAAGCCCGGCGATCGGCGTGCGCAGCTCGTGCGCGACCTCGGCCGCGAACCGCTGCTCGTGGCGGCGCGACGCCGCGATCCGCGCCAGCAGCCCGTCGAGCGTCGCCGCCAGGCCGGTCAGCTCGTCGCGCGGCGGCCCGAGCCCGAAGCGCCGGTCCAGGTCGTGCGCGCCCCAGGCCTCGGCCTCGGCGGTCATCTTCGCGACCGGCTCCAGCGCGCTGTCGATCGCGCCGCGCAGCGCGAAGAACGCGGCGAACAGGATCAGGACCGCCACGACCAAGGACCCCAGCAACACCTGTTGTTGGAGGTCTTCCAGCGACTCGGTGGAGACGCCGACGACGACGGTGCCGACGGTCCGCCCCGAGCCGTCGCGCACCGGCTCGACCCGGAGCGCCACGTCGCCGGGGCCGTCGTGCTCGCCGTACCGATGCGCGCGGGCGAGGCCGATCGCCGCCTGGTCGAGGTCGGCCTTCGCGCCCGCCGGCCGCTCGACCACGCGCTGGCCCTCCAGCACCCACGCGCGGCGGTCCAGCAGCGAGTCGTTGGGGACCTCGCGCACGCGCACCGCGCCGTCGCCCTCCACGGTGATCGTCGCCAGCTGCGCGGCGGCGAGCGTCTGCAGCTGGTTGGACGCCTCGCTGTGGACGCGGGCGTCGAGCAGGACGTTGCCGATCACGACGAGCGCGCCGAGCCCGATCGCCAGCGCCGCCAGCGAGGTGAGCAGCAGCCGGTTGCGGAAGCTCACTTGAGCTCGTACCCGACGCCCCGCCGGGTGTGGATCGCCTCGGGCGCGCCCGCGTCACGCAGCTTGCGCCGGAGGCGGGCGAGGTACGCGTCGAGCGTGTTGTCGTGGACGATCGCGCCCTCGGGCCAGCCGGCGGCGACGAGCGTCGCGCGCCGGACGACCTCGCCCGGCCGCGCCGCGAGCGCGGCGAGCAGCCGGAACTCGGTGGGGGTGAGCGGGACGCGGACGTCGCCGTGCAGGACCGCGTGGGCGCCGGGGTCCAGGCGCAGGGCGGAGCCGCCCGCGCGGTCGCCGTCGCCCGCCGCGGGCCCGCGGCGCACGAGCGCGTGGACGCGCACGAGCAGCTCGGCGAGCGCGAACGGCTTGGTGAGGTAGTCGTCGCCGCCGGCGTGGAAGCCGCTGAGCCGGTCGGTGAGCGCGTCGCGGGCGGTCAGGAAGAGGACCGGCGTCGCGACCCCGCGGGCCCGCAGCGCCTGGCAGACGTCGCGGCCGTCGGCGTCCGGCAGCCCGACGTCGAGGACGAGCACGTCCGCCGGCGTCCCGTCGCCGAACGCCGCGACGGCCTCGGAGCCCGTCGCGGTGGCGCGCACGTCGAAGCCCTCGCGCTCCAGCGCGCCGCGGACGATCCCGCGCAGCTCGTCGTCGTCCTCGCAGATCCCGGCGGTGAGCGGCATGCCCGACAAATGGTAAGCCGCGCGGGCGCGGGCACGGCCGCGCAGCCGGGACGGGCGGCCGGCTAGTGCTTCTTCGCCGTCGCCTGGCCGCCCTTGCGGCCGGCCTCCCGCTTCTGGCGCCGGTTGCCGCCGCTGCCCGGGCCGCTGCTCTTGGCGCTCTCCGACGAGACGCCGCCGTGGCTGTTGCGGCCGCCCTTGGCGGACGCGTCCGGCGTGTTGGCGATCTTCGCCGCGCGCTCCTTGCTCATGCCCTTCTTCCGCAGGCCCTCGTACTGCTCGTCGTCCTTGATGGTGGGTCCGTGGTCTTTGGCCATGATGAAGGCCTACCCGGGCGCCGGCCGGGCTCATGCGTCACGGCCGCCGTCCGGCGAACCGCTCGTACGCCGCGCGCGTGACCGGGCAGGAGCGGTCCGCCAGCCCACACGTGCCGGTGTCGCACAGCCGGCACATCCAGCGCGACGCGCCCGGCTCGCGGATCAGGCCGACCGCGACGCGGCCGAGCAGGTCCTCGAACGTCGCGCGCTCGCCCGCGTCGAGGACGCCCAGCGCGTCCTCGAGCACCTGCTCGCGCGCGGCCACGACCCGCCGCGCCGCGCGCCGGCCGGCCGGCGTCAGCGCGACGGTCGTCGTCCGGCCGTCGTCGCCGGTCCCGCGCCGGACCAGGCCGGCGCCCGCCAGCCGGTCGACGAGCCGCACCGCGCCGGACGACGTCAGGCCGAGGACCTGGCGCAGCCGGTCGATCGTCGGCGCGTCGAGGAAGTGGTGCAGCGCCGACAGCGCGACGGCCGCGGTCTCGGCGCCGGGCCGCCCGCCCTGGCCGGCCGCGGTCGCGATCTCGCTCGCCATCCCGTCGGTGACGCGCAGCGCGACCGCGCCGAGCAGGTTCGCCGCCCGATCCATCAGACCGCGCCGTCCCACCACCCGGGCGTCATGTCCGCCGGATCGCCCGCCGGCGCGCCGAAGGCCAGCAGCTCCAGGCCGTCCGGGCCGGCCGAGAAGGCGCGCGTGACCTCGGCGTCGACCCGCACCGCGTCCCACGGCCGCAGGTCGACGACCTCGTCGTCGAGCTTGACGCGGCCCGCGCCGCCGAGGATCACGTACAGCTCCTCCTGGCGGTGATGGCGGTGGCCGAACGGCTGCGTCGCGCCGGGCGCGAGCTTCTGGAGGCTCACGCCGCTCTCGGTCAGGCCGAGGTCGCGCGACGCGAAGCGGGCCTCGCCGGTGGCCTCCATGCCGAACCGCGGGGCGGCGTCCTCGACGTCGTGCAGGTTGCTGACGGTGTAGCCGGGGGTCATGGCGGGGTCTCCTCAGTGGTCGGTTCGTCCAGGTGATTGATGCGTGAGTCATGCATACCCGGATGTGCCGGCGGCAACCCCGCGCCGGTCAGCGCCAAAACCGTGTTGCGCTACACATCGTCTCGATGTAGCGTCGCCGCCCATGTCCCAACTGCTCCGCCGCGCCGCGGTCCTTGCGGCGGCGGGCGCGCTCTGCGCCGCCGCCACCGCCCATGCCGATCCCGCCACGCGCTTCCAGCGCATCGCCGGGCTGAAGGTCGCCGGCACGCCGGCCAAGTACGACAAGGTCGGCATCCTGAAGATCGGCTCGGCCAAGGCCAAGAACGTGCTGGTGCTCAACCCCGGCACCTCGGCCAGCGCCGCCTACTTCGCGCCCCTGGCCCGGTCGATCGTCGAGCGCGCGCCGAGCTGGCAGGTCTGGTCGGTCGAGCGCCGCGAGAACCTGCTCGAGGACCAGTCGGTCATCGACCGCGCCAAGGCCGGCACGGCGACACCGCAGGAGCTGTTCAACTACTACCTGGGGTGGATCAAGGACAAGTCCGTCACCAACCACTTCCAATCGATCCCCGACGCGCAGGTCGCCTACGCCAAGCAGTGGGGGATGAACACGGAGATCGAGGATCTCCGCCGCGTCGTCCTGAAGGCCGAGCAGGTCGGCGGCAAGGTCGTCGTCGGCGGCCACTCGCTCGGCGGCTCGATCACCTCCGCCTACGCGACGTGGGACTTCCACGGCAAGCCGGGCGCCGACGGCCTCGCGGGCCTGGTGTTCATCGACGGCGCCAGCAGCCCGAAGCCCGTGACCACGGCGGCGGCGAAGAAGTCGCTGGCCGACCTGAAGGCCGGCTCGCCCTGGCTCCAGTTCGGCGGCATTCCCGCGCCGTTCACCGGGCTGTTCAACTCCACCGGGTCGCTCAGCGTGATCCTCGACCCCAACTCGCCGTCGCTCGGCCAGGCGTCGGGGCTGCTGCCGGCGAACATCGTCCCGACCGTCCCGGTCACCAACGCCGGCCAGTACGGCTACGCGCTGGACGTCAAGACGTCGCCGCCGGCGCTCGCCGCGGCCCAGGCGCACCTGGGCCAGCTCGCGACGACGGGCGACCCCAAGGGCTGGGACGACACCGGCGCGCTGACGCCGCTGCGCCGCATGGCCGACGTCTTCTCCGGCTGGGGGCTGAAGGGCCTGGACGGCACGGCCTGGTACCACCCGCTGCGCCTGACGATCGACGCGGGCGCCGTCGCCGCCGGCAACGCCAACCCGGCGCAGAAGGTGCTCGACGTCCACGCCACCCACGGCCACGACCTGCCGAAGTCCCTCAAGATGTACGCCTTCGGCGCGGCCCTCGGCGGCCAGCGCGTCCTGACCGCCACCAAGGACCTGGCGCAGCAGTCGCACATCCCCGCGAAGAACCTCACGCTGGTCGACCGGCACACCACCTACGCCCACAACGACCCCAACACGGCCGACCCCGCCAACAACGACTTCTTGAAGCGGTTGGTGCCGTTCCTGAAGGGGTTGGGCTAGCCGAGGTCCGGCGGCGCCGTCCGGTACGTGGGCGGCGTCGCGCTCAACCTGATGGGGTTGCGCGTGAGGTGGGCGACGGTCCCGTCGTCGCGCGGGATGGCGACGACGGGGTCGAGGCCGAGCGCGCGGGCCATGTCGAACGCGCCGGCCACGTCGTTGACGACGCCGGCGGGGACGCGGGCGGCGGTCAGCGCGTCGACCCACTCGGCGGCCGGGCGCGCGGCGAGGCGCGCCACCAGCGCGGCGGTGAGCGCGTCGCGGTGCGCGACGCGCTGCGCGTTGGTCGCGAAGCGCGCGTCACCTGCCAGATCGGGCGCGCCGAGCACGTCGCACAGCGCGGCGAACTGCTTGTCGTTGCCGACGGCGAGGACGAGGTCGCCGTCGCCGGTGGGGTAGAGCTCGTAGGGCGCGATCGACGGGTGCGCGTTGCCCATCCGCTCGGCGACCGCGCCGGCCCAGGTGTAGGCGCTGCCCTGGTTGACGAGGGCGGCGAGCAGGGAGGACAGGAGGTCGACCTCGACCAGCTGGCCCTCGCCCGTGCGCTCGCGGTGGCGCAGCGCGGCGAGGATCCCGACCGCGGCGAACAGGCCGGTGATGACGTCGACCAGCGCGACGCCGACCTTCTGGGGCTCGCCGTCCGGCGGGCCGGTGATCGACATCAGCCCGCCGACCGCCTGCACGAGCAGGTCGTAGCCCGGCAGCGCGGCGCCGGGGCCGCTGCCGCCGAAGCCGGTGATCGACGCGTACACCAGCTCCGGCCGGTGCGCCGCGAGCGAGTTGTAGTCCAACCCGAGGTTGGCCATGACGCCGGGCCGGAAGTTCTCCACCACCACGTCGGCGGTCGCGACGAGCGCGCGCGCCCGCGCGCCGCCGGACGGGGAGGTCAGGTCGATGGCCTCGCTCGACTTGTTGCGGTTGACCGACTGGAAGTACGTCGCCGCGCCGCGCTCGTCGAACGGCGGGCCCCACGCGCGCGTGTCGTCACCGGCGCCCGGCCGTTCGACCTTGACGACCGTCGCCCCGAGGTCGGCGAGGACCATCGTGGCCAGCGGGCCCGCGAGCACGCGGGAGAAGTCGACGATGACCAGGTCGTCGAGTGCGGAGGCGGGCGCCATGTGCGAGGATCTTAGATCTTCGAAGCTTTCGTCGTCACACGCCAGGAGACCCCTTCCCGTGAGCACCGCCGCCGCCCCGCCCGAGATCCGCCCGAAGGACTTCCTGGGCATCGACCACCTGCTCTCCGACGAGGAGCGCGACATGCGCGACAGCGTGCGCGCGTTCGTGCAGGGCGAGGTCGTCCCGTACGTCGGCGACTGGTTCGAGGAGGCCGCGGTCCCGGTCGCCGAGCTCGCGCCGAAGCTGGGCAAGTTGGGGGTCTTGGGCATGCACCTGGAGGGCTACGGGTGCGCGGGCGCGTCGGCGACGGCCTACGGCCTGGCGTGCCTGGAGCTGGAGGCCGGCGACTCGGGCGTCCGCTCG
This sequence comes from Baekduia sp., assembly GCA_036518975.1. GTDB lineage: Bacteria > Actinomycetota > Thermoleophilia > Solirubrobacterales > Solirubrobacteraceae > Baekduia. The sequence continues at coordinate 10,070 of DATDMD010000143.1, read as the reverse complement.
CTGGTGTCGGTCCAGGGCTCGCTGGCGATGTACGCGATCTGGCGCTGGGGCGGCGAGGAGCAGAAGCGGGAGTGGCTGCCGCGCATGGCCGCCGGCGAGGCGATCGGCTGCTTCGGGCTGACCGAGCCCGACGCCGGCTCGGACCCCGGCGCGATGCGCACGCGCGCGCGGCGCGACGGCGAGGACTGGATCCTGCACGGGCAGAAGATGTGGATCACCAACGGCAGCGTCGCCGACGTCGCGGTGGTGTGGGCGCAGACCGACGACGGCGTCCGCGGCTTCCTGGTCCCCAAGGGCACGCCGGGGTTCACGACGCAGGACATCCACAAGAAGCTGTCGCTGCGCGCGAGCGTCACGAGCGAGCTGCTGTTCGACGACGTCCGCCTGCCCGCCAGCGCGATGCTGCCCGAGGCGACGTCGCTGCGCGGCCCGCTGTCGTGCCTGAACGAGGCGCGCTTCGGGATCGTCTTCGGCGCGGTCGGCGCGGCGCGGGCGTGCTTCGAGGCGGCGCTGGACTACGCGGGCGAGCGGATGGCGTTCGGCCGGCCGATCGCCGGCACGCAGATCCAGCAGGCCAAGCTCGCCAAGATGGCGCTGCAGGTCAACCAGGCCACGCTGCTGGCGCTGCACCTCGGCCGCATGAAGGACGAGGGGCTGCTCCGTCCCGAGCACGTCTCGATGGGCAAGCTCGGCAACGTCGACGCGGCGCTCGACGTCGCGCGCACCGCCCGCCAGGTCCTCGGCGCCAACGGCGTGACGCTCGAATATCCGGTCATCCGCCACATGAACAACCTGGAGTCGGTCGTGACCTACGAGGGCACCGCCGACGTCCACGCCCTGGTCGTCGGCGGCGCGCTCACCGGCATCCAGGCCTTCCGGTGACCCTGGCGACCGTCCAGGAGCACGCGGTCGACGCGCTCCGGCGCCTGATCATCTCCGGCGCGCTGCGGCCGGGCGCGCGCGTCAACCAGGAGGACGTGGCCGCCGAGTTGGGTGTGTCGGTCGCCCCGGTCCGCGAGGCGTTGCGGGTGTTGGAGCAGGAGGGGCAGGTCACGTACCGGCCGCGACGCGGCTACTTCGTGACCGAGCTGCGGATGGCCGACCTGGAGGAGATCTACGCTTTGCGCGCGCTGTTGGAGGCGCGCGCCGCCCGCCACGCGCTGCCGCTGTTGGACGCCGAGGCTCTGTCGCGCGTCCGCGCGGCGGCGCAGGCCTGCGTCAAGGCGGCGGGCTCCGGCGACGTCGCGGCCGAGCTGGCGGCCAACCGCCGGTTCCACTTCGGCCTCCTCGACACGCCCGACCAACCCCACGCACTCCGCGTGATCCGCCTGCTCTGGGACTCCACCGAGGCCTACCGGGCGATGTACTACAACTCGCCCGAAGAGCGCCAGGCGTCGCTGGACGCGCACGAGACGATCCTGGCCGCGGTCGACGCGGGGGACCCGGACCGGCTGGTCGCGGAACTCGACGCGCATCGCGAACGGGCGCTCGACGTGCTGCGCGGCGTGCTGGCCGCCTAGCCCACCGGCGACGCCGGCGTCCCCGGCGTCCCAGCCGACGTCGTCCCCGCCCGCTCCGCCGCCGCGTACGCCGCCTTGACCTCGCGCGTCAGCGTGTCGACGTCGTACACGCCCTGGTGCCGGCGGCCGTTGACGAAGAACGTCGGCGTCCCCGACACGCCGCTCATGTCCGCGGTCGCGACGTCCTCCGCGATGCGCGGGGCCATGCGGCGGCGCGTCAGGTCGTCGTTGAACTCCTCGTAGTCCAGCCCCAGCGCCGCCGCGTGGCGGAACAGCGCCGCCATGCGCAGGTCGTCCTGGTCGGCCAGGAGCCGGTCGTGCATCTCCCAGAACTTCCCCTGCTCGTGCGCGGCCTCGGCGGCCTCGGCGGCGAGCTGCGCGTCGGGGTGGACGTCGCTGAGCGGCAGGTGGCGCCACACGTACCGCAGGTCGTCGCCGAAGTGCTCCAGCAGCCGCGCGATCACGGGCGCGGCCGCGCCGCAGTAGGGACACTGGAAGTCTCCATACTCGACGATCGTCACCGGCGCGTCGGGGTTGCCGCGGATGTGGTCGCGCGTGGGGTCGACGTCGTCGGCCAGGTCGGTGATCACGTCGGCCGTCCCGCCGAGCTGCCGGGCGCGCAGCTCGTCGGGCAGGTGCTGCATGACCCACAGCACGCCCTTGGTCAACGCCGGCCCGACGATCAGGGTCAGCAGCACGCCGAGCTTGGCCTGGTCGAGCAGCCCCGGCCGGTCGCCGAACGCGATCGACGCCACCAGCAGCGACACGGTGAACGCCATGCCCGCCGCCGTGCCCACGCCGGCCAACGCGGGCCAGGTCAGCGTCAGCCGCTGGCCGCCGAACACCTTTCGCGTCCCCAGCCACGACGCGCCCAGGATGCCGAGCGGCTTGCCGATCGCGTACGCGGCGACGATGCCCCAGGTGACCCGCGACCGCAGAGCGTCGGACAGCAGGTCGCCCGAGAAGTGGATGCCGGCGTTGGCCAGCGCGAACAGCGGCACGATCACCTGGCTCGTCCACGGCAGCAGCCGGTACTGCAGCCGCTCGTTGAGCGAGATCGCCGACGTGAGCGACGCGCGCGCCTCGTACGCCAGCTCCGGCGTCGGCTGCTCGCGGAACAGCACCGCGCGCTCGGTCCCGCGCTCCAGCGCGTCGCGCGACGGCGGGTAGGCGGTCGTGACCAACCCCACCAACAAGCCGGTGATGACCGGGTCGATCCCGGACTCGAACAGCGCCAGCCACGTCCCGATGCCCAGCAGCGTCGCGACCTGGCCGCGCCACGAGAAGTCGGCGAAGCGCAGCGCGACGATCGCCGCGAACAGCGCGATCGCGATCACCAGCGCCATCGCGTCGATCTTGTCGGAGTAGAAGAACGCGATCGCCGCGAGCGCCAGGAGGTCGTCGACGACCACCACCGTCAGCAGGAACACGCGCATCCGGATCGCCCGGCCGCGGCTCAGCAGGCTCAGCGCGCCGAGCGCCAGCGCGGTGTCGGTCGAGAGCGCCGCGCCCCAGCCGTGCGCGCCCGGCCCGCCGGCGTTGAACGCCAGGTAGATCGACGCCGCGCCGACCATCCCGCCCAGCCCCGCCACGACCGGGATCGCCAGGCGCGAGCGGTCGCGCAGCTCCCCGAGGTCGCGCTCGCGCTTGGCCTCCAGCCCCACGACGAGGAAGAACAGCGTCATGAGCCCCTCGTTGACCCAGCCGCGCAGGTCGGTGGCGATCGCGTGGTCGCCCAGCGAGATCGCCAGCCGCGTCTCCCAGACCGAGGTGTAGGTGTCGCCCGGCAGGTTGGCCCAGACCAGCGCCGCGACCGTCGCGGCGACGAGCAGCATCGCGCCGCTCGTCTCGGCGTAGAGGAAGCGGCGGATCGGCGCGGCCAGGTTCCGCGCCCAGGCGGTCCGGCCGTCGGTGGTGCTCGACGTGGTGGTGGAGGACGCGCTCAGACCGCGGAGGTTAGGCCGTGCCCAGCCGCTCGGCCAGGTCCCCCGACGCCGGGCTGAGCGTCCGGTCGAAGTCGCGATACGGGGCGAGCCCGGCCGCGATCTCCTCGCCCTGTGCGAACTGGCGGACTGCCGTCGCCTGGACCTCCAGGAAGTGCTCGTGCTTCTCGGCGACCGTCAGGACCGAGCGGCTCCGCCCCGCCGCGTCGAAGTCCACCGTGAACCCGCCGTCGCGCCCAGCGCGCAGCGTGCCGCCCGCGCCGCACGTCGCGCACTCGACCGACCGCCCGTCGGCGCCGAGCACGATCGCGTCCAGATGGCACAGCGGGCACAGCCCCGGCGCGCCCCGGTACTCGACGTCGTCGAACACGCGCCCCGCCTGCTCGGCGACGTTGCGCCCGAGCAGCGCCGCGCGCTCCAGCGCCGGCTCGTCCAGCGCGATCGCGCCCGGCACGCCCGCGCCCGCGAACACGACCTGGTCGACCACGCCGATCTGCATCGAGAACGTCATGTGGTGCATGAGCGGCAGCGCCAGCGCCTTCCAGCGATCGGTCAGCGCGCCGCCGACCGCCAGGAAGCCGCCGACGCGCGGGCGCAGCACACGCTCGTCGAACGGGAAGCGCACGGTCGCCTCCTCGCCGGCCTCGCGCATGCGCACGTACTCCAGGGCGAACGCGATGTCGGCCTTCGGCCCCAGGATCGCGTCGAGCAACAGCTTCAACTTCCCCGGGATCGTCCGGTTGTGCACCGGCGCGCTGATGATCAGCCCGTCGTGCTCCATGAGCTGGTCCCAGAACCACGCCGCGTCGTCGGCGAACGCCTCCAGGCGCAGGTCGCCGAGCCGGACGTGGGAGACCCCGACGCCCGCCTCCTCGGCCGCCCGCAGCGCGGCCTTCAACACCAGGTCGCTGCTGCCGTCCGCCGGCCCGCAGCCCAGTCCGAGCAACCGCATGGTCATGCCTCGCTCGCCTGCCGCAGGCCGCCGCCGCCGAAGCGGCTGTGGTCCTCGGACAGGTCCATGATCGGGTACACGTAGTCGCGCATCGACGCCTCGTAGGCGGCGATCGCCTCCAGCAGCGGCTGCTCGCCGCGCGCCGCGGCGGCCAGCCGCCCGGCCAGGACGCCCGCGTCGCGCAGCGCCATGTTCGCGCCCTGCCCGCGGGTCGGCATCATCGCGTGGATCGCGTCGCCCAGCAGCGTCACGCGCGTGGTCGGCCACGCCGGCACCGGGTCCAGGCGGCGGAACGGGAACCAGAACAGCGTGGACAGGTCGACCCGCTCGACCAGCCCGCGCAGCGCGGGATGCCAGCCGGCCACGACGTCGACCATCCGCGCGTGGACCTCGCCGGGCGTGGAGTCGGTCCAGTCGCCCGGCAGCGGCACGGTCGTCCCGGGCGGGACGCCGCCGCTGATCATCATGTAGGGGTCGACCGGGTCGACGTGCACGTCGGGCGCCAGCCGCGCCGCCGCCGCGGCGACGGGCTCGCGCGGGTCGTAGGCGCCGATCGCCAGCAGGCCGCCGGCCCCATCGCGCGCGATCACGAAGCCGTCGAGCAGGACGTCAGGCAGCTCGGCGAGCACGTCGTCGGTCAGCGGCGAGCGCGCGAACAGCCCCAGGCCGCCGACGTCGGCCGGGACGATCTCGACGTCGGGCATGAGCTGGCGGCGCACCGCCGACCCGACGCCGTCGGCGGCGACCAGCACGTCGCCCTCGGCCACCGACCCGTCGGCCAGCCGCACGCGGACGCCGTCGCCGACCTCGTCGAAGCCGACGACCGCCGTCTCGGGATGCACGGCGTCGCCGAGCCGGCCGACGAGGATCTGGCGCAGCGTCAGGCGGTCGATCGCCGTGTGCGGCCGCGGGCCCTCGTTGGGCGGCCCCAGGTGCGGCGCCGTGCTCAGCTCGCGGCACTGCTCGTCGATGACGACCGCCCGCTGGCGCGGCGGCGTCGCGCGCGAGGTCTGGAGGTACAGCTCGTAGAGGTCCTCCGGCAGGCAGGCGCGCAGCGCCTCGCCGCCGTCGGCGTTCATCGTCAGCCGGTAGCCCGAGCGCCGCGCGCTGTCGGGGTCCCGCTCGTACACCGCGCAGCTGACGCCGGCGCGCTTGAGCCCCTGCGCGAGGCAGAGCCCTCCGACGCCGCCGCCCGCGATCACGACGTGCAGGTCGCTCATGGCCGTTCCTCCTTCATGGTGTTCTCGATCCGGCCGACGCCATCGACCTCGACGGACACGACGTCGCCGTCGCCCAGCAGCAGCGGCGGGTCGCGCCGGACGCCGACGCCGCCGGGCGTGCCGGTGAGGATCAGGTCGCCCGGCAGCAGCGTCGCGAACTCCGAGATCGTGGAGACGAGCGTCGCGACATCGAAGATCATCAGGTCGGTCGTCGCCTCCTGCACGGTCTGGCCGTTGACCGTCGTGCGCAGCGTCAGCGCCTGCGGGTCGCCGACCTCGTCGGCCGTCACCAGCCACGGGCCGACCGGCGTGCTCGCGTCCCACGCCTTGCCCTGCAGCCACTGGTGCGACCGGCGCTGGAAGTCGCGCATCGAGAGGTCGTTGGCGACCGCGTAGCCGGCGACGACGCCGAGCGCGTCCTCCGGTGCGACGCGCCGCGCGCGCCGCCCGATCACCACCAGCAGCTCGCCCTCGTAGTCCACCTTGGTGGACTCCGGCGGGACGGCGAGCGCGTCGTACGGGCCGGCGAGCGTCGAGGCGAACTTGGTGAACAGCACGGGGTAGTCGGGCTCGTCGCGCAACGACTCGGCGACGTGCTCGCGGTAGTTCAACCCCACGCAGATGACCTTGTCCGGCGCGGGCACGACCGGCCGCAGCGTGAGCCGCGGGTCGTCGAGGGCGACCGCCGCGCCGCGCTCCAGCGGCGGGTCGGCCAGGACGTCCGACGGCGTCTCGGCGCCGAGCGCGGCGATCCCGGCCAGCGGGATCGCGCGCCCGTCCTCGACGGCCACCGCGCGCGGCGCGCCGTCGAGCAGGACGGAGGCGAACCGCAACGGCCTAGGCGTCCACGAAGTGGACGTCGAGCTCGGCGGCCGCGGCCTCGAGCGTCGCCGCGTCGGGGAACGGCGCGGGCTGCGCGGGGAAGACGTGGTGGGCGTAGGGCTCGCCGGCCAGCGCGAAGAGCCGCTCCAGGCCGCCCGGCGCGCTCATGACGACCGCCCGCGTGACGGCCGACTCGAAGGCATAGGTGTGGACGCAGCCGGCCGGGATGCTCGCGACGTCGCCGGGCGTCAGGACGTGGGACTCGCCGTCGAGCGTCACGCGCACCGAGCCGTTGCGGACGTAGATCGCCTCGTGCGTGCGCTCGTGCACGTGCGCGGGCATCTCGCCGCCGATCGTGCCCTGGACGGTCCACATCCCGAGCTCGCCTCGCGACTCGGCCGACGTCACCATCGTGGTGACCATCTGCCCGCCGAGCAGGTGGCGCGGGCCCTCGCCGGAGCGCAGGAAGTAGGGCTTCATGGCGCCCGGCAGCGCGTCGTCGGGCGCGTCCCACGTGGGCGGCGCGTACGGCGTGTCCGGGGGCAGGTACTGCATGCCGAACTGGGCCTCGGCCTGCCCGAACTTGGCGAACGGCGGCGGGCTGTTGTCCTCCGGCGGGAACGCCTGCGCGTCGTAGGGCGTGCCGCAGAGGTCGAAGAAGCGATCCCAGCCGCCGGGCGTGATCGGCCCGACGAACTCGCTGAAGTGGCTGTGGAACTGGTAGGCGTGCACGACGCCCGCGGGGACGACGGCCAGGTCGCCGGGGGAGAGGACGCGGCTCTCGCCGTCGGCCCACACCTGGACGCGGCCACGCGTGCACAGGAAGACCTCGAGCTCGCGCGCGTGGTGGTGCAGCGGGATCGGCCGGCCCTTGGGCCCGCAGTTGGTCATGAACGACAGCTCGTCGTTGCTCTGCTCGGCGCCGATCATCGCCCGCGCGACCTGGCCCAGGAGCAGGTGCGCGCGTCCCGTGCCGGCGGGCTGGACGTAGGGGACGGGGGTCTCGGGGAGCGCCGGCGCGGCCGGGGCGAGGGTGGGATCGGACATGTGTGCACACTAACGCCGACTGTGCACGACTGGCAAGGCCGAAGAAGCGGGTGTGTCCGCTCTTCCAATTGCATACACATGGAGGATCTGTGTAGACTGGCCGGCGTTCGTACTCCTGCCCGAAAGGCGATCTGATGAAGTTGGTGACGTTCGACGACGGCCGTGTCGGGAAGGTCGTCGGCGACCTCGTGGTCGAGCTGGAGGTGCCGGACATGCGGCGCTACTTCGAGCTCGCGGGCGACGTCCGGCCGACCGGCCGCGAGGTCCCGCTGGCCGAGGTCCGCCTGCGCGCTCCGATCATCCCCAAGAAGTTCTTCCACACCGCGGGCAACTTCCGCGAGCACGACGAGGAGTCCAAGAACGTCAACTGGTCGCACCCGGTCCTGCCGTGGATCGTGTTCTTCCAGAACGTCGACGCGATCATCGGGCCCGACGACCCGATCGTCTACCCCGAGGCGCTGACCAACGAGCTGGACTACGAGCTCGAGCTGGCCGTCGTCATCGGCAAGAAGGGCAAGTTCTTCTCGCCCGCCGAGGCCGAGGAGTACATCGCCGGCTACGTCGTGTTCAACGACATCACCGCGCGCGACATCCAGCGCGAGGAGATGAAGTCCGGCGTCTTCTGCCTGAGCAAGTCGATCGACACGTTCTGCCCGCTCGGGCCGTGGATCGTGACGCCCGACGAGGTCGGCGACCCGGCCGACCTCAACATGGCGCTGCGCGTCAACGGCAAGGACCGGCAGCGGTCGCACACGGGCAACATGTCCGTGACGGTCGCCGAGATCCTCAGCCACTACTCGCCGATGGGCTACAACCCCGGCGACATCGTCTCGACCGGCACGGTCGCGGGCGTCGCCGGCTTCAGCGACGACCCGTTCGCGAACTACCTGCGTCCGGGCGACGTCGTCGAGGCCGAGATCGAGAAGGTCGGCGTCCTGCGCAACCCCGTCGTGGCCTGGGACGAGCGTCCCGACGGCACCGGCGAGGCGCGCCCCGACCGCGTCACCGCCTAGGCGGCGGAGCGGCGCGCCCCGCCGGCGCGCCGCCTGCCGGCGGGCTTCTTGGTGGTCTTGCTCTCGACGCTCGTCGGGTGGCCCGTCGTCCGCTCGAGGTCGGCGAGCACCTGACGCAGCGCGTCGAGGTCGTACTCGGGCTCGACGATCTCGACGATCCCGAAGACCGTGCGCGCGAGGTGGCGGCCGAGCAGGGCGGAGGCCAGGTCGGCGTCGGCCGCCTTGCAGGCGTCGAGGATCTCGCGGTGGTCCGCGGTCGACTGCGTGGAGAACTGGTGGCCGAAGTGGATGCGCCGGTAGCGCTCGGCGTGGTCGAAGAGCTGGAGCAGCAGCGCGTCGAAGCGCGCGCCGGCGCGCTGGGTCAGGCCGCGGTGGAACGCCTGGTGGGGGACGTACCAGCGGGCGTAGTCCTCGGCGCCGGCGAAGTGCGCCATCGCCGCCATGTAGCCCTCGAGCTCGGCGACGTCCTCGGGCGTCATGCGCGGCAGCGACAGGCGCAGCGCGGTGACCTCGAGTGGGATGCGGATCGCGTAGAGCTCCTCGACGTCGGCCAGTGAGAGCGGCGCGACGCGGACGCGGCGGTTGGGCTCCGACAGGATCAGGCCCTCGCCCTGCAGCATGCGCAGCGCCTCGCGCAGCGGTGTGCGGCTGACGCCGAGCTCGTCGGCCAGCGCGACCTGGGACATCGTCTCGCCCGGCGTGAGCGACCCGTTGAGGATCGACTCGCGGATCATGCGGTGGACGTGCTCGACGCTCTGCCGCGCGGGGGCGGTGTCGCTCATGCGGCGCTCCGGGACGAGTGGTGGACGGATCCGGCGATTGGATGCACGAGCGGAGCTTAAGGCATCTGCATGCAGTTGGGGAAGGTGTACGCTCGCGACCATGGCCGAACGCCCGATCGTGACCCTCGGCGACGGCGCTCTGCGCGGGATCGCGACCCCCCATGGCGAGGCGTTCCTCGGCGTGCCCTACGCGCGCGCCGAGCGGTTCGCGCCGCCGCGGCCGGCCGCCTGGAGCGGCGTGCGCGACGCGGATGCGTTCGGTCCGGTCGCGCCGCAGCCGCGCCGCCCGATCGCCGCGTTCACCCACGGGGACCCGCCGGCGGTCGACGAGCAGTGCCTGTCGCTGAACGTGTGGCGGCCCCGCGACGCGGGTGCGGACGCCGGCCTGCCGGTGCTCGTCTGGCTGCACGGCGGCGGGTTCGTTGTCGGATGGGGGAGCGCGTCGCTCTACGACGGCGCGCGCCTGGCCGCCGAGCAGGGCCTGGTGGTCATCACCATCAACTACCGCCTCGGCGCGCTGGGGTGGCTGCACCACCCGGCGCTGGCCGCGGGCGGCGGCGACGCGGGCGCTGGCGCGGGCGCGCCGTGCGGCAACTGGGGCCTGCTCGACCAGCAGGCCGCGCTGCGCTGGGTAGCCGCGCACGCCGCGGCGTTCGGCGGCGACCCGGCGCGCGTGACGCTCGCGGGCCAGTCGGCGGGCGCGCTGTGCGCGATCGACCAGCTCCACGTCCCTGGCTCCGAGGACCTGTTCGCGCGCGCGGTCCTGCTGTC
>DATDMD010000142.1:0-4523 GCA_036518975.1 Baekduia sp. | reverse complement strand
CTCGAGGAACCCGAACGACCGGTAGGACGGCAGCAGGAAGTCGCGGGCCATCCGGCCCATCGTGCTCTCCAGGGCGATCCGGCGCGCCTCGGCGTCGGTCTCGGCGACGAAGATCTCGCGTCCGATCCGCCACTGCGAGCGGTCGGCGGTCCGGCCGGCCTCCTCGGCGCCGCCGGCGACCTCGTCCCAGTGCGTGGCGACGTAGCGTGAGCTGAGCGCCAGGCTGAGCGGGAGCAGCCCGCGCCGGCCGGCCTCACGGAGCGTCGGCGACCGCGGGCTGAGCCCGGCGATCCCGATCGGCGGGTGCGGCTTCTGGAACGGGAAGATGTGCGAGCCCATGCCGCCGCCGAGGATCGGCTCCGGCCGGTTGGCCTTCCAGTAGCGCCCCTCGAACGACCACAGCTCCGGGTCGGTCCAGTAGCGCATCATGATCTCGTACGCCTCCCACATCATCTCCCGCGTCTGGCCGCCGGCGCCGTCGACGCCGAACATCGACCAGTCCGTGGGCGTCCCGCCGCTGCCGATCCCGACCATCAGGCGCCCGCGCGCCATGTGGTCGAGCATCGCGATGCGGTGCGCGAGCTCGGCTGGGTGGTGATAGGGGAGGATGTGCGCCCCGGGCGCGAGGCGGATGCGCTCGGTCTGCAGCAGCGCCTGCGCGATGAGGAGGTCGGGAGCGCAGATCGGCTCCCACGGCTGGGTGAAGTGCTCGCCGATCCACGCTTCGACGAACCCGAGCTCGTCCGCCTCGCGCAGCGTCCGCAGGTCGACGTCGATCGCTTCGCTCAGGGAGCGCTCGGGTGGGTGCGCCGGCATCATGAAGAGCCCGAACTGCATGGTGTCTCTCCTTCCATAGATATAGAGGATTTGGACTATACAGAGGTATCTCGCGGGGACAACCCGCCAACCTCCCGCATGAACCGCTCCATGAGGGCGACGTGGCCGTCGACCGTCAGGGCCTCGTCGGACGGGATCCACAGCCGGACGACGAGCTGCTCCACGCCGGCCGCGGCGAACGCCGCGACGTCGTCGCGGAGCTGCTCGGCGGTGCCGGTGAAGCGCACGCGCCCGTCCGGCGCGTGCGGCAGCGCCGGGACGTAGGCGTAGTCGGGACCGAGGGCGCCGGAGTGGTGCGCGGGGGAACCGGCCGACGGCGCCGGCGCGTCGCGCAGGACGGTGTGCGGGCAGCTGTAGGAGAACGTGAACGGCCGCGTGGTGCCGGCCTGGTCGCGCAGCTCGAGGATCCGGCGGCGGCCCTCGGCGTAGCGCTCGGGCGTCGGCCACAGCGGGTGCCAGCCGTCGCCCAGCGCGGCGGCCCGCCGGAGCGCGCGGTCGCCGTTGCCGCCGACCAGCAGCGGCGGCGGCGCCGCGGGCAGCGGGCCGAAGTGCAGGTCCTCGAAGCGGACCCAGCGGCCGTCGAAGCTGGCCGGCCCGGTGGTGGTCAGCGCGAGCCGGAGGACCTCGAGCAGCTCGTCGGTCACGGCGCCGCGCTGGTCGTAGTCCGGCGCGCCGAGCGCCTCGAACTCGCCGCGCAGGAACCCGACCCCGACGCCGACCGACAGCCGCCCGCCCGACAGCAGCGAGGCGGTCGCGGCCATCTTGGCCAGCAGGAGCGGCTCGCGGCACGGGAGCGCGAGCACGTCGGTGCCGAAGCTCAGCCGGGTCGTGTGGCCCATGCCGTGGATCGCGCAGGTGAGCGCCTCGTACCAATGGGGATCCGTGGCCTGTGCGGCGTATCCGGGGACGACGACGTGGTCGCCGAACCAGGCGGACTCGAAGCCGACGGCCTCGGCCTGGTCGATCAGCGCCCGGATCGCGCCGGGGTCGCCGAAGCGCCCGTAGGTCGGGATGACGACGCCGAACCTCATGCGGCGCTCCTGACCGGCGCCACGACCGCGTGGGGCACCGCGGTGCCCGCGCGCCAGGCCAGGACGGTGTCGGCGGCGCGGTCGGCCAGGCGCCGCGAGTAGCCGATCGTCGCGGTCGCGTCGTGGGCGGAGATGCGCAGGTTCGGGACGTCCCACAGGGGGCTGTCGGCGGGCAGCGGCTCGCGCGCGAAGACGTCGAGCCACGCGCCCGCGAGATGGCCGGTGCGCAGCGCCGCCGCGACCGCGAGCTCGTCCACCAACGGGCCACGGCCCACGTTGACCACCACGGCGCGCTTCGGCAAGCGCTCCAGCTCGGCGGCCCCGATGAGCCCCTCGGTCTCGGGACCCAGCGCGATCGCCAGGACGAGGACGTCGGCCGCCGCGACCGCGTCGGCCACCGCGTCCAGGCCGATCACGCGGGTCGCGCCGGGCGGCGGCCCGAGCTCCGGGCGGCGGCGCGCCGCCGTGACGTCGAGCCCGAGGGCGGCCAGCACCGCGCAGACGCGGCCGCCGACCGGTCCGGCGCCGACCACCAGCGCGCGCCGATCGGTCAGCTCGGCGGTCGCGAAGCGCTCCCAGCGGTGCTCGCGCTGGGCTTCGGCGCGCTCCGGGTGGCGCAGGGCGAGGGCGAGCACCGCGGCGACGGCGAAGTCGCCGACGCTGCGCGCGCCCACGCCCGCCGCGGTGACGAGCCCGACACCGGCGCGGCGAAACGCGTCGACGTCGACCGCGTCGACACCCGCGCCGGCGTGCTGCACCAGGGCGAGCGCGACCGGCCGCGCCAGCAGGTCGGGCACCTGCTGGGCGAAGGCCACGAGGACGTCCGCCGCGCGCATCGTCGCCAGCCAGTCGGCGGAGATCGTTGCCGGTGGGTCATCGCCGTCGACCCAGGGGACCGGCAGGTGCGTGACGGTCGTCCCGGGGCCGAGGCGGTCGGCGAGCGCGTCAGCATCGCGCGCCCGGACGAGGGCGGTGGCCACCACCACGTGCAGCGGCTCGGTCACGCGTCGGGCCACTCGATCTTGACGAGGGCCGTCGCGACCACCACGTGGAACGGCTCGCTCACGCGTCGCGCCACTCGATCTTGACGAGGGCCGTCGCGACGACCAGGCGCAGCGGCTCGCTCACGCGTCACGCCATTCGAGGCCGCGGTCGATCGCGGTGGTCGTGGCGCAGCCGGCTAGCGCCATCGCTGAGCGCAGCTCGTCGGCGAGCGTGTCGAGCACGCGCTCGACGCCGGCCGCTCCGTCGCTGGCCAGGCCCCAGAGGACCGGGCGGCCGATCAGCACCGCGGCCGCGCCGCGGACGAGGAGGCGTAGGACGTCCAGCCCGCTGCGGACGTTGCCGTCGGCCAGGACGGGGCAGCGTCCGGCGACCGCGTCGACGATGCCGCTGACGACCCGGGCGGGGCCGACCGAGCCGTCGAGCTGCCGCGCCCCGTGCGTGGACACCACGATCCCGTCGACCCCCATCTCGGCCAGGCGCGCCGCGTCGTCGGCGTGCAGGACGCCCTTGACGAGCAACGGGACGGTGAGGCGCTCGCGCAGCGCCGCGATCGCGTTCCAGTCCAGGGGCGCCATCGGCAGCCGCTCCGCGGCGCTCGCGCCGTCGCGGCCGAGGTCGTCCAGGACGCTCGACAGCAGCTGCATCGGGACCGGCAGCACCGCGGCGCGGCGGCCGATCACCGGCGTGTCGACCGTGACGACCACGGCCTCGGCGCCGGCCGCGATCGAGCGCTCCACGAGGGCGTCGGCGAGCCCGGGGTCGCTCAGCGCGTAGAGCTGCAGCCACCACGGGGCGCCGGCGCGCTCCAGCTCGGCGACGGTGCAGGACGCCGCCGACGAGACGATCGGGAGCGTGCCGCGTGCCTGGCAGGCCGCCAGGACGGCCAGCTCGCCGTCCGGGTGCGCCATGCGCTGGACGGCGGTCGGCGCGGCGAGCACGGGCAGCTCGAACGTCCGGCCGAGCAGCTCGACGGCCGTCGAGACCTGCTCGACGCGGCGCAGCACCCGCGGCCGCAGCTGGATCGCGTCGAGCGCGGCCCGCTCGTTGGCCGCCGTCCGGCCGCCGTCGGCGACGGCCGCGATGTAGTCCCACGTCGCCGGCGCGAGGCGCTCGCGCGCGGTCCGCTCGAAGCCCGCCAGGGTGCTCGGCTGCGCGCTCACGCCGACGCGCTCACGAGCCGCTGCGCCGCCGCGTAGTCCGGCTTGCCGTTGTTGAGGGCGGGGATGGCGTCGACGGGCCAGACGCGCTTGGGCAGCTTGTACCGGGCGAGGCGGGCCGCGAGCCGCGTCCGCACCTCGTCCAGCGGGAGCGGGTCGTCCTCCCAGACGACGAGCGCCTGGACCTCGCGCCCCCACACCGCCGACGGCACGCCGAGCACGAGGCACCCGACGACGCCGGGCAGCTGGGCGATCGCGGTCTCGACCTCCTGCGCGAACACCTTCTCGCCGCCGGTGTTGATCGTCGTGGCGCCGCGGCCGAGCAGCGTGAAGCGCCCGTCGTCGAGGCGCTGGACCGTGTCCCCGGTGGACGTGAACGGGCCCAGCGCGCCGTCGCGCCACATGTCGGCCGAGGCCGCCGGGTCGCGGTAGTAGCCGAGCGACCGGTGCGCGAGGCGGGCGAGGATGCCGACGCCCGCGCCCGGGAGCTCGC
>DATDMD010000141.1:0-12960 GCA_036518975.1 Baekduia sp. | reverse complement strand
AGGTCGACGTCGGAGACGCCGTCGCCGTAGGTGAGGCAGAAGTCCTCGTCGGGCTCCAGGTGGCGCGCGACGCGCTTGATGCGCCCGCCGGTCATCGAGGCGTCGCCGGTGTCGGCGAGCGTGACGCGCCACGGCTCGGTCGACGACGCGTGGACGGTCATGCCGTTGGCCGCGAGGTCGAACGTGACGTCCGACGTGTGCAGGTAGTAGTTGGCGAAGTACTCCTTGATCAAGTACCCCTTGTAGCCCAGGCAGACCACGAAGTCGTGGATGCCGTGCGAGGCGTACATCTTCATGATGTGCCACAGGATGGGCTTGCCGCCGATCTCGACCATCGGCTTGGGGCGGACCGACGTCTCCTCGGCCAGCCGCGTGCCGAGGCCGCCGGCGAGGATCACGGCCTTCATTCGTCGCGGACTGTATGTCACCTATGGTGGTCGCCGTGCTGTCGCGTCACACCGAGCGATCCACGTTCGCCGCCTGCCTGGCGCAGGTGCTCGGCGTCGTGGCGGTCGACGTGCCGCTGGACGACGTCGAGCAGCGCGCGTGGCTGGGCGAGCGCGGGCTGGGGCTGGTGCCGGTCGACGACGTCGCGTCGTTCGCGTGGGCCGGGTCGTGGCTCGGGATCCGGCCGTCGCTGGAGGACGGCGCGCCGCGCGCCGTCGTCATGTTCGGCGTGCCGTCGGGCGTGATCTGGGATCCGGCCGGGACGCGCGAGGAGCTGCTGCGCGGGTACGTCGTGGCCCCGCTCGAGTTGGCGACGTGGCCGCCGGTGTCGCCGGAGTCGATCGCGAGCGGCGTGGTCGAGGACCTCGTCGTGGCGCCGTCGGCGACGGCGCCGGTCGAGCATGTCGAGGTCGCCGTCTTGGTGCCGGATCGCGGGCTGGCGGGCGATAGATACTGGGACGGCGGCGGCACGTTCGCCTCGGGCCGGCCGGGCTCCGCGCTGACGCTGGTCGACGCCGACGTGCTGGACGAGCTCGCGGCGGCGCGCGGCGGCGAGGTCGACCATCGCCGCAACGTCGTGGTCCGCGGGACCGACCTGAACGCCTTGGTCGGCCGCGAGTTCCTCCTCGGCGGCATCCGCTGCCGCGGCCGCCGGCTGTGCGAGCCCTGCGCGCACCTCGACCGACTGAACGGCGGCGCGCTCCTGCGCCCGATGGTCCACCGCGGCGGCCTCCGGGCCGACATCCTGGAACCGGGCGAAGTCCACATCGGCGACGCGCTGGAGCCATGCCCCGCCTGAAGCGCCGCAGCCCGGAGCCGGAACGCGAGCGCAACGGCGACGGCGACGAGCCGATCGTCGGCATCCCGGCGGCGATCCCGTGGGAGCTGGGGGATCTGCTGCGCGACGGCCCGTCGCCGCTGTCGCCACGCGCCGCCGCCTCGCCCCTTTCCGTGGCGCTCCTCCTCGCCCCGGGCATCCCGACGCCTCGCGCCGCCGGCCTGCCGCCGGAGCTGTTGAAGGCCCTCCGCGCCGAGGACGTCGACCTGCGGGTGCTGACGGCGGAGGACGCGGAGGAGGCGGAGCACGCGCCGCCCGCCGCCGCTCCGCCGGACTCCGCGCCGCCGCCCCTCGCCGCCGCCGACGTCGTCCTCGCCGCCGGCTGGGCCGCGGCGCCGGCGGTCCTCACCGCCGAAGGGCTCCGCGCGCGGGCGGTGCTCGCCACCGCCGATCCTCCGCCGCTCGCCGAGCTCGGGTGGGCGACGGGTGTCCCGGTCCTCGGTCCGGCGTGGCTCGGCGGCGACCTGCCGGCCGGCGCCGACGCGGCGTACGTCCCGCGGCCGGTCCACCGCCGCGACGACCTCGTCCTGGTCCACGGCGAGGAGCCGTTCGGCCTGCTGGCCGCGGCCGAGCTCGCCCGGCGCCGGGAGGACCTCACGTTCGCGGTCACGGGCGTCCGGCCGGATCTCGCGCTGCCGTTTCCGTTCCTCGGCGTCGATCCCGGTCCCGACGCCCTCGCGCACGCGTTCGCGTCCGCCACCGTCGCGATCGCGCCGGCGGTGCGCGGCTGGCGGCCGGCGGCAATCGCGATGCTCGCGTGTGGGCAGGCGATCGTCGCCCCGGACGATCCCGCGTCGCGCGCCGCGCTGCACGACGCCGCGGCGTTCGCCCGCGGTCCGCTCGAGGCGGCCGACGCGGTCGAGGCCTTCCTCGCCGACCCCGACTACGCCCTCCGCGCCGAGCGCGCGCGGGCCGGGTTCGCGCTCGTCCCCGGCGGCTGGCAGCCGGCGGCGGGCGCGCTGGCGGCGGCGCTGCGGGCCCTCTGAGGCGCCGGTCACTCACGCCGCCGCCCGGAGTTGGCATCCTGTGGGGCGCATGTCCCGTCTCGATCGCCTGCGCGAACGGTGGCCGGTCTCCCCGCGCGTGCACGCGTACGCCGCGTGGTCGGCCCTGGTGCTGTTCACGCTCATCGTCATCTCCGGCGCCGCCGTCCGCCTGACGGGCTCCGGCCTCGGCTGCCCGGAGTGGCCGCGCTGCAACGGCACGTCGGTGACGCCGTCCAACGGGCACGCGTACATCGAGTTCTCCAACCGGCTGATCACGACGCCGGTCTCGATCGCGGCGGTCTGCTGCCTCGTCTTCGCGCTCCTGCGCCGGCCCTACCGGCGCGACTTCACGGTCCTCGGGGCGCTGCTGCTCGTCGGCGTCGTGGTCCAGGCGGTGCTCGGCGGCGTCACGGTCCTGACGGGCCTGAACCCGGTGACGGTGATGAGCCACTTCCTGCTGTCGATGGCGACGATCGTCGTCGCGACGACGCTGGTCTGGCGCGTCGCGCGCGAGCGCCGCGCGCTCCCGCAGACGCCGTCGCACGACGCCCTGCTCGTCCGGCTGACGCGCGCGCTGACCGTCGTCGGCGCCGCGGTCGTCGTGGTCGGGACCGCGGTCACCGCGTCGGGCCCCTACGCCGGCGGCGCGGGGACCGGCGACACCGTCTCGCGCCTCTCGATCTTCGGCACCGACACGTTCAAGACGGTGATCATGGTCCACGCCCGGATCGCCGCGGTGTTCGGCGTCTGCGCCGTCGCGCTGTGGGTCTTCGCCCGCCTGCGCGGCGCCCGCGACCTCTACGCGCCGCTGACCGCCGTCTGCCTCACCGTCGCCGTCACCGGCGCGATCGGGACGCTCCAGTACCACATCCTCGCCTACCCGGCCTGGACCGTCTGGCTCCACGTCGCGTCGGTCACGCTGACCTGGAACGCGCTGATGTGGTCCTGGCTCGCCGCCGGCCGCGCCGAGCGCGTGCCCACCGCCGACACGCTCCAACCCACCGCTCCGCGCGAGCCGGCGGCGGTGTCGTGAAGCTGGCGCTGGCCGCCGGCCTGGCGCTGATGCTGGGAGCGGCGGGCTGCGGAAGCAGCGGGGAGGACGACGCGCAGCCGCCCGCCGCGGCGCGCGTCGCCGTCACCGGCTACCTCGCCGCGCTCCAACACAAGGACTACAACTCGGCCTGCGCGGCGCTGGCCGGCGACGCCGCCAAAGGCCTCCGCGACGCGGCGCTCGGCGGCTTCCGCGTGCGACCCGGCTCCGCGTCGAGCCGCCTCGCGCAGGTGCAGGCCGCACACTCCCGCGCCGCGACGTGCCCCGGCGTCATGGCGCTCGTCGCCGGCGAGTCCAGCGCGTCGCTGCACCGCGTCGCCGCGCAGGCCCAGTCGGCCTCGCTGACGTGGATCGGCCCGGCCCGCGGCGGCGTCGCGAGCCTCGGCGATCAGGACTGGGTCGTCGCGCACCGCGACGGGCGCTGGCGGATCGCGGCCGACAACGTGCTGCCGGCCTCGGCCGACTAGCCCACCGCCCGCTCCGCCGCCGTCGCCAGCAGCGCGACGAACGCGAGCAGCACACCGATCAGCCCCGGCCGCATGATCCGGAGCCATCTGCGCCGGCGACGCGACCATCCACGACCGCGTCCGCGGCGGCTGGCGGTGCTGGCGTAGATCGGAAGCGACCGGTCCATGACCCTCCTCGCAGCGGACGCCACACCGTTCGGGCCGGTGGGTCGAAGGCTGCGCGCGCGAGAATGACCTACCGGTCGGACGGAGCGCCGCTGATCACCGCGCGGCCTGGCCGACGACCGCCGTCTGCGCCATGTCGCCCGCGCGCGCCGCCGCCGTCAGCACCAGCACCGCCACGTCGTCGCGCTGCTCGCCGTACTCGACCAGCGCCGCCTCGATGCCGCTCGCGATCTCCTCGGCCGACAACGGCCCCATCGACCGCAGCGTCGCCTCCAGCCGCTCGGCGCCGAACCGCCCGCCGTCCGGCCCGCGCGTGTCGGTCACCCCATCGGTGTACAGGACCAATGAGTCGCCGTCGCGGAGCACCACGCGGCTGACCGTCCACCGGCCCTCCGGGAAGGCCCCCAACAACGTCCCCGACCGCCCGACGGCCCGGACCGCACCCGCGCCGCTTTCGCGCGAGGACACCAACAACGGCGACGGATGGCCGGCGCACACCACATCCAACTCCACACCGTCGTCGACGACCGCGCCCACGCCGACGCACACCGCGGTGCAGATCTGCCGCCGCTCCGGGTCGGCGCCGAGCGTCGCGTTCAACCGCTGCAACATGACGCTCGTGTCGTCCTCGTACTGCGCGACCGTCCGCATCGTGTACCGCGCCAGCGACGTGATCGCGGCCGCGCCCGGCCCCTTGCCGGTCACGTCGCCCATCATCACCAGCCACCGGTCGCGGCCCTCGAACAGGTCGTAGAAGTCGCCCCCGACCTCGGTCGCCGTCCCCGCCGCCCGGAACCGCGCGGCGATCGACAGCCCCGGGATCACCGGCAGCCGCGGCGGCAGCAGCGACCGCTGCAGCGTCGTGGCGATGTGCGTGCGCGCCGCGTGGATCCGCGCGTGCTCGACCGCGATCGCCGCGCGCCGCGCCAGCTCCTCGGCCAGCTCCAGCTCCGCCTGGCCCAGCAGCCGCCCGCTGTCGGGTGTGGTCGCCAGCTGCATCGTCCCGATCACGCGCTCGCCGACGAGCATCGGGACGATCACGATCGACCGCGTCCCGATCGACCGCATCAGCTCGGCGTGCCTCGGCGCCTGCGCGTAGCGCTCGACGTCCGCCTCGTCCACCGACGACCACACCACGGGCCGCCCGGTCCGCAGCACCTCGGCCGGCCCGCGCGTGTCGCGCTCGTCCGGCGGGTAGCGGCGCCGCCACTCCTCCAGCAGCTCGACCTTCTCCAGGTCGCGGTGCGCGACCGCCACCTGCACCAGCGAGCCGCGCTCGTCCGGGAGGTCGACGCGCGCCCAGTCCGCCAGCTCCGGGACCACCGCCCACGCCGCCTTGTCGAGCGTCGCGTCGACGTCGAGCGAGGACCCCAGCAGCTTCGACGCGTTGGACAGCAGGCGCTCGCGCATCTCCTGGCGCTTGACCGCGGTCATGTCCTCGCCGACCCAGACCACGAAGTCGACGTTGCCGTCGACGCCCAGGACCGGCGCGACCCGCACGAGCAGCCAGCGCTCGCGGCCCGTCCCGTGCTCGACGACCTGCTGCAGCCGCGGCGGCGGCGTCTCGCCCTGCAGCGCCCTCAGGACCAGATAGTCGTCCGGCCCGATCGGCTCGCCGCGCTCGTCGGCCACGCGCCAGCGCGCGAGCAGCGCCGCCCCGCCGGCCTCCAGCAGCGCCTCCGCGCTCCCGAACCCCGCCAGCTCCGCGGCCGCCGAGTTGACGAACCGCAGCTCGCCGTCGGCGCCGATCGCCGCGACGGCCTCGCCGAGGTTCTCGACGATCGCCTCCAGCCGGCTCTCGGTGGCGCGCAGCCCGTCGAACAGCCGGACGTTGTCGAGCGCCAGCGCGGCCCGCGCGCCGATGATCCGCGCGAGCGTCACCTCGTCGGGCGTGAACGGGTCGCGGCCCGCCCTGCGCGCGAACGACAGCGCGCCGAACGTCGCCCGCCGGCCGATCAGCGGCACGCTCAGCGCCGACCGGTAGCCCGCGTCGAGCACGTGCCGGACGTGCGCGTCGGCGTCGGCGTAGCCGCGCACCGCGCGCTCGACGTCCTGCATCAGCACCGGCTCGCCGCCGCGCAGCGCGACCGCCGCCGGATGCTTGCCGCCGGCGCGGATCGGGTGCTCCTCGCGCAGCCTGCGGAGGTCGGCCGCGATCGCCGGGTCGGCGGCTGCGGTCACCGCCCCGCGCAGCGTCCCGTCGTCCTGGAGCAGGTCGACGATGACCACGTCCCCGAGATCCGGGACGAACAGGTCGGTCAGCCGCTGGAGCATCACGTCGCTGTCCAGCGGCGCCTCCAGCAGGTCGGCGACGCGCGCCAGCAGCTCGAAGCGGTGCCGCGCGACCCGCTCGGCGTCGCGCTCGGCGGTCCGCTCGCGCGCGGCGACCACGAGCTTCTGGCGCGTGCGGGCCAGGACGAAGGCGACGACCGCCAGCACGGCCGCCGCGACGACGGTGAGCGCCGTTCCGCCCGTGAGCAGGTCGGCGAGCACCACCGCGAGGAGGAGCACGATCGCCAGCGGCAGGGCCCGGGAGCCCGTGCTCGGCTGCGGCGACATCGGTGATGGGCTCGCGGGCACGGCGCCGCAGAGCCTATGCGCGCCGCGCCGGGAGAGCCAGCGGCCCCCGGCGCGGCGCGCGCTCAGACGGGCCTAGGAGGCCAGTGTCTCCGCGGCCTTCGGCGCGGGCTCGAGCGCGAGGTCGAGCACCTCGACGACGGTCATGACGGGGTGGAACGTCATCGCCTCGCGCACGTCGGCCGGGACGTCGTCCAGGTCGCCGCGGTTGCGCTCGGGCAGGATCACGTCGGTCAGCCCCGCCGCGTGGGCGGCCAGGACCTTCTGCTTCAGCCCGCCGATCGGGAGCACGCGGCCCTGCAGCGTGACCTCGCCGGTCATGCCCACCGTGTGCTTGACCGGGCGACCCGTCAGCAGCGACGCCAGCGCGGTCGTCATCGTGACGCCGGCGCTCGGGCCGTCCTTCGGGATCGCGCCCGCCGGGACGTGCACGTGGAACTCGCGCTCCTCGAACAGCGCCGGGTCGATGCCCAGCTCCTCGGCGTGCGCCCGGACGAACGTCAGCGCGATCCTCGCGGACTCCTTCATCACGTCGCCCAGCTGACCGGTGAGCTGCAGTCCGGGCTTGGACGACTTGGTGGCGTTGGCCTCGATGAACAGGACGTCGCCGCCGGTGCCGGTGACCGACAGGCCGGTCGCGACGCCGGGGACGGCGGTCCGCTGCGCGGCCTCGTGGAACACCTTCTGGCGCCCGAGGGCGTCGCGCACGGCGTCCAGGTCGACCGTCACCGGCGCGATGGACTCATCGGTGGCGACCCGCGTCGCGGTCTTGCGCAGCACCTTGCCGAGCTCGCGCTCGAGCTGGCGGACGCCGGCCTCACGCGTGTACTCGGAGATCACCGTGCGCAGGATGCCGTCGTCGACGCGGACCTCGTCCTCGCGCAGGCCGTTGCGCTCCCGCTGGCGCGGGAACAGGTAGTCGCGGGCGATCGAGACCTTCTCGTCGACGGTGTAGCCGTCGAAGCGGATGACCTCCATCCGGTCCAGCAGCGGGCCGGGGATCGTCTCGGCCTGGTTGGCGGTGGCGATGAACACGACCTCGGACAGGTCGAGCTCCACGTCCAGGTAGTGGTCGCGGAACGTCGAGTTCTGGGCCGGGTCCAAGACCTCCAACAACGCCGACGACGGGTCGCCGCGCCAGTCGGCGCCGACCTTGTCGACCTCGTCGAGGAGGATCACCGGGTTCATGGTCCCGGCGTCGCGCAGCGCGCGCACCAGGCGGCCCGGGAGCGCGCCGATGTACGTGCGGCGGTGGCCGCGGATCTCGGCCTCGTCGCGGACGCCGCCGAGCGACATGCGCACGAACTCGCGGCCCATGGCGCGGGCGATCGACTCGCCGATCGAGGTCTTGCCGGTGCCGGGCGGGCCGATCAGGGTCAGGATCGCGCCCGACCGCTTGTCGGCCGCGATGCCGCGCTCCTCGCGGAGCTTCTTGACCGCGACGTACTCGACGATGCGGTCCTTGACGTCCTGCAGGCCGGCGTGGTCGGCGTCGAGCACCTCACGCGTGTGCGTCGGATCGAGCTGGTCCTCGGAGCGCTCGCTCCACGGCACCGACACCAGCCAGTCCAGGTAGGTCCGGATCGTCTGGGCCTCGCCGGACTGCTCGCCGGAGCGCTCCAGACGCTGCAGCTCGCGCTCGGCCTGCTCGCGCACCTCGTCGGGCATGCCGGCGGCCTCGATCTTGGCGCGGTAGTCCTCGCCGACCGACGCGTCGTCCTCGCCGAGCTCGCGGCGGATCGACTCCATCTGCTTGCGCAGCACGTACTCGCGCTGCTGCTTCGCGGCGCCCTCCTCGACGTCCTCGCGGATGCGCTTGCGCACCTGCAGCTCGGCGAGCCGCTCGCGCTGACGGGTGAGGGCGAGGGCGAGCCGCTCGGAGACGTCGATCGTCTCCAGCAGCTCGACCTTCTGCTCGAAGGTCAGGTCGGGGGCGTAGCCGGACGTGTCGGCCAGCGGCCCGGGCTCGGTGATGGCGCGCACCCAGGCGGCGATGCGGCCGTCGTCGCCGCGCAGCTCGAGGATCTCCTCGACCGTGGCGCGGTACTCGCGCTCGAGCTCGCGCGTGCGACCGTCGACGGGCACGTCGTCGACGCGCTCCTCGACCTCGACCCGCAGGCGCCCGGCGTGATCGGTGTGGGCGGCACCCGCGACGCCGCGCGCGATGCCCTCGAGCATCGCGCCGTGCCCGCCGCCGGGGAGGCGGACGTGCTGGGCGACCTTGGCGATGGTGCCGACGGAGGCGTACTCGTCGTCGTGGCGCGGGACGAGCAGGACGCGGTCCTCACCGGCGGCGTCCACCGGCAGGGTGACGTCCATCGTGGGGAAGACGACGGTGTCGTCGAGCGGGATGAGAAGGAGAGAAGACACTGAGATCCTTTGGTCCGCGAATCGTTGCTTCTGCAACGGTCACGAGGATCTTAGCGCGTCCGACTCACATGTCCTGCGGCACTCCGACGGATGCCGGCTCGGCCTCCGGCGTGAGCGCCGCGCGCTCCGGCGCGGGGGCCGAGGCCACCGCCGCGCGGGCCGCCGCGAGCGCCGCGTCGAGGCGGCCGCGATCCTCGCCGTCGAGCGCGGGCGTGCCGCCCTCGCCCGCGCCGAGCAGCGGCTTGAGCAGGTCGACGGGCAGCGGGAAGACGATGGTCGAGCCCTGGCTGCCGCTGACCTCGACGAGCGTCTGGAGGTAGCGCAGCTGGAGCGTGACGGGGTTGCGGCTGATGACGTCGGCGGCGTCGTTCAGGCGCGCCGCGGCCTGGAACTCGGCCTCGGCGCCGATGATCTTCGCGCGGCGCTCGCGCTCGGCCTCGGCCTGGCGCGCCATCGCGTGCTGCATGCGCTCCGGGATCTGGACGTCCTTGATCTCGACGGTCGTGACCTTCACGCCCCACGGCTCGGTCTGGTCGTCGATGATCTGCTGGAGGTGGTCGTTGAGGCGCTCGCGCTCGGCGAGCAGCGCGTCGAGGTCGGCCTTGCCGAGCACGGAGCGCAGCGTCGTCTGGGCGATCTGGGAGGTCGCGGCCACGACGTTCTCGATCTCGATCACCGAGCGGGTCGGGTCGACGATCCGGTAGTAGGCGACCGCCGTGACCTGCGCCGGGACGTTGTCGCGGGTGATGATCTCCTGGACCGGGATCTTCAGCGTGATCGTCCGCAGGCTCACGCGGACCATGCGGTCGAGCACGGGCAGCAGGAAGACCAGGCCGGGTCCGCGGTGCTCGGTCACGCGGCCGAGCCGGAACACGACGCCGCGCTCGTACTCGCGCAGCACGCGGACCGAGGCCGCCAGCAGCGCGAGGGCGGCGACGACGATGAACACCACGACGATCAGTGCGGCGACGATCATGCGATCAGCTCCCAGTCCTCCGCGCGGCGCACGCAGAGGGTCAACCCGGAGACGCGCTCGACGACGACGGCGTCGCCCTCGTGCAAGGCGTCCTCCTCCTCGCCCGGGCCCCAGCTATGGCGGGCGCGCCAGAGCGCGCCCTCGACGTAGACCTGGCCGTCCGGCTCGCTCCAGCGCCGCACGACGCCCAGCTGTCCGGACAGGCCCTCGGCGCCGGAGCGCACGCGGGCGCGGCGCGCCGTCCCGGCGCCCCGAGCGGCCACCAGCGCCCAGCCGCCGGCGGCGAGGCCGATCGCGACGCCCACCGGCACGGCGACCATCGCCTCGATGCCGGCGCCCGCGGCCACCAGGGCCAGCCCGGAGATGAGCGCGAGGCCGCCGAGCACGCCGAGGATCCCACCGGGGACATGCGCCTCGGCCACCACGAGCAGCACGCCCGCGACCATCAGCACCACACCAAGAGCGGTCATCTCAAAGACCTCGTCACTGATGATACGCCCCGCGTGGCGGCTTCCGTCGCGGGTGGTCCGCGACGGGCGCGGCGGTGCTACGACGCGAGCTTCTGCGCCTGGCGCTCCGGCGTGATGCGCACGACGTTCCACACGAGCCCGAGCCGCTCCAGCAGGCGGATGAGCGCCGCCGACGGGTCCATCAGGCGCTCCCAGCGGGCCAGGCCGTGGTCGGCCGAGCGGGGGAACGTGTGGTGGTTGTGGTGCCAGGACTCGCCGAAGGACGGCAGCGCGAGCCAGAAGACGTTGGTGGAGTGGTCGTCGACGTCGAAGCGCCGGGTCCCGAAGAAGTGGCAGATCGAGTTGATCGACCACGTCACGTGGTGCAGGAGGAAGATCCGGACGAAGCCGCCCCACAGCAGGCCCGTCGCCGCGCCCTTGAGGGAGCCGTCGCTCAGCGCCCAGCCGCCGGCGGCGGGGATCAGGAGCGACACGACGACCAGCCAGTGGAAGTTGTCGCTGATGCGCTTCATGCCGGGGTCCTCGACGAGGTCCTTGGCGTACTTCGCGCGCGCGGCGCC
Source organism: Baekduia sp. (assembly GCA_036518975.1). Classification (GTDB taxonomy): domain Bacteria; phylum Actinomycetota; class Thermoleophilia; order Solirubrobacterales; family Solirubrobacteraceae; genus Baekduia. Next base: position 2,053 of record DATDMD010000141.1, on the reverse strand, counting down.
GCCCTCCTCGGTCAGGATCCAGCCGACGTGGGCGTGGAAGAGGCCCTTCACGGTGCCCTTGACGCCGCCCCCGGCGAACCCCGCGTGGGGCGAGTGCGGATCGCCCTCCGCGTCGGTGTGCGCGTGGTGCTTGCGGTGGTCGCTGACCCACTGGATCACCGAGCCCTGCACGGCCAGCGAGCCGAGGATCGCGAACGTCCGCTCGACCGCCTTCGAGGTCTGGAACGCGCGGTGCGTGAGCATCCGGTGGAAGCCGACCGTGATGCCGAGACCGGTCAGGACGTACAGGACGGCGAGGAGGACGAGGTCGGGCCAGCCGACGAGCTCGTTCCAGAGCAGGACGATCGCGGCGACGAACGCGACGAGCGGGAGGATCACCGCCGCGAGGTTGGTGTAGCGCTGGGCCCGGGTCATGGCAGGCTGAAGGCTAATGCGCAACTCGGCGGGATGTTCCGCGCGGGATGGCGAATTTGTGGCGTCGAATCTGTAGCCTCGGCACAAATGGACGAGCGCCTGCCCTCTGAGCTCGCGGACGTGCTCCGGCCCGGCCTGCCGCGCCTGGCGGACGAGATCATCGGCGCGATCGGCCGCGAGGTCGCCGAGTACCGGCGGCCGCTCGAGGGGCCGTTCGGGGCGGGCCTCCGCGCCGGCGTCGAGCGGGCGCTCGGCCGGTTCGTCGCGACGCTGGTCGACCCAGCAGCGGCCGACGACGCCCGCACGCGCGCGGTGTACCTCGAGCTCGGTCGCGGCGAGATGCGCGCCGGCCGCTCGCTCGACGCGCTGCTGTCGGCGTACCGGCTGGGCGCGCGGATCGCGTGGGAGCGCTCCGTGGCCACGGGGCAGGACGCGGGCTTCCCGCCGGAGGTCCTGTACCGGCTGGCCTCGGCGATCTTCTCCTACATCGACCGCATCTCCGCCGAGTCGGTGGAGGGCTACGCCGCCGAGCAGTCCGCCACGCTGGCCGAGCGCCAGCGTCGCCGCCGCGCGCTGGTCCGGATGCTGGCGCAGCCGGACGCCGGTCCGGAGGCGGTCCGCGACCTCGCCCAGCTCGCGGTGTGGGCGCGTCCGGCGACGGTCGCGGGGTTGGTGACGCGGACCGCGGACGCGGACCGTCTGGCGTCGAGGCTGGGGGGAGAGACGATCGCGGCGGCGGAGCAGGAGCTCTGTGTCGCGTTCGTCCCGGACGCGGACGCGCCGGGGCGCGGTTTGGAGTTGACCGCGGCGTTGGATGGCGCGCCCGCCGCGTTGGGGCCGACGGTCCCGCTGGATCTCGCGGCGCAGTCGCTGGCGCGCGCGCAGGCGGCGTTCGGGTTGCAGGAGCAGGGCGTGCTGCCGGGGAGCAGCCCGCTGGTGACCGATGAGCACCTGCCGGATCTGCTGCTGCACGGGGACGGGGCGCTGGCGGCGGATCTTGCGGCCCGGGCGCTGGCGCCGCTGGACGAGCTACGTGACGCTTCTCGCGCTCGGCTGGTGGAGACGCTGCGCGCGTGGCTCGACGAGCCCGGGCAGGTGTCGCGGATCGCGGAGCGGTTGCACGTGCATCCGCAGACGGTGCGGTACCGGATGGCGCAGCTGCGGGATCTGTTCGGGGAGCGGTTGGATGACCCGGACGCCCGGTTCGAGCTGGCGCTGGCGCTGCGGGCGACGGCTTGAGTCTTGGTGGCGCTGGCGTCTGGTGGCGAGCAGCGCGGCGCGCTGCGGGTGCTGCGGGGCGGGGTCTGTTTCGCATCTAGGGCGAGGCAGTTGAGGTGCCGCTCCGCGCTGGCGGCGTGCCTCGGCCTTGCGGCAGGCGTTTCGGGAGCGAATCGCCGGGACGCCGAGGTCCAAGTCGTCTGGCCCTCGCATATCGGGGGTGAGACGACTTGGACCGTGCCGCGCCGAGATCCGTGTCGTCTCGCGGTGAACTATTCACGGTGGTCTCAATCGGTCGTTGCAACAGGGTGGGTTGTGGCGATCGAGAGGAGTGGGTGTGGTGAGGACGTTGAGGAGTGGTAGGCCGCTTGATGCGGGCGAGCGTGCTGTGGTGTTGTTGGGGTTGGGCGAGGGGGTGGCT